>JALSLX010000167.1 GCA_026988095.1 Thiotrichaceae bacterium | reverse complement strand
CTGTTTTTCGATGATTTGTATTTAAAAATCATATTAAAAACACAAATCATCGAAAAACAGGGGGGGTGGTTAATAAATAAGCTTTTAAATAGCACTTAAATGAGATTTTTTTAACTTTTGCTACTTTAATCTAAAATCTAAGCAAAACACAAACATAATCCATTGGAAAATTAATGCCTCAATCATCAAACTATCTTATTGAGCTAAAGGGAATACGCAAAGTATTCCCTGGCGTTATTGCTAATGACAATGTTGATCTAAAAATTAAAGCTGGTGAGGTTCATGCGCTATTAGGTGAGAATGGTGCAGGAAAATCAACACTGGTCAAAATGATTTACGGTATTCTTAAACAAGATGCTGGCACGATTTATTTTAACGGTGAATTAGTTGATATTAAAAACCCTGCCGTAGCTCGTGAGCTTGGCGTGGCAATGGTTTTTCAACATTTTTCGTTATTTGATTCTTTAACAGTTGTTGAAAACATATCACTGGGGATGGATCATGCATCTGACCTTAAAACATTAGCCAATAAAATTACTGAAGTGTCTAATCGTTATGGCTTACCGCTTGATCCGCATCGCCATGTTTATACCTTGTCAGTGGGTGAACGCCAACGTATTGAAATTATCCGTTGTTTATTGCAAGAGCCAAAACTACTGATTATGGATGAACCGACTTCGGTGCTCACCCCGCAAGAAGTCGATAAGTTATTTGTCACACTAAAAAGACTATCAGAAGAAGGTTTGGCGATTTTATACATCAGCCATAAGCTTGATGAGATTAAAGCACTTTGTCACGATGCCACTATATTACGTTTAGGACAAAGGGTGGATACGGTTTCAGTGGCTGATGAAAGCACGCAATCACTCGCCGCAATGATGATGGGCGAAGCATTAAAAGACCTTGAGCATCCAGAAGCAGTCAGTTTAGGTGATACGCGTTTAGCGGTGAAGAACTTGAGTTTATCTGCAAGTGATCCTTTAGGTATTTCACTAAAAAATATTAGTTTTGATGTGCGCGGCGGCGAAGTCGTTGGTTTGGCAGGCGTGGCAGGTAATGGACAAGATGAATTACTCACTGCACTCAATGGTGAAGAGCGAAGTAATAACGCTAAAGAGAGCAAACAAAGTATTGAACTTGATGGAAAACCAGCAGGTCACTTAGGGCCTAATGAACGCAGATTAATGGGCATGGCAAGTGTGCCAGAAAAGCGCTTAGGGCATGGCGCAACGCCTGATATGAGTTTAATCGATAATGCATTTTTAACGGCCTATACACGCCAAGGTTTACTTAAAAATGGCTTGATTGATTATGCCAAAACAAAGCGATTCGCAAAAACAATAATTGATGATTATTCTGTAAAAACACCAAGTGAGAATGTTCCTGCGGGGAGTTTGTCTGGTGGTAATTTACAAAAATTTATTGTGGGGCGTGAGCTAAAACAATCCCCAACCATTTTAGTGATTGCCCAACCCACATGGGGCGTTGATGCAGGTGCGGCGCAGACAATTCGACAAGCGATTCGTGAGTTGGCAGCAAAGGGGGCAGCGGTTTTGGTGATTTCTCAAGATTTGGATGAGCTGATGGAAATCACAGATCGTATTGGGGCTATCTGTGGTGGTGTGGTTTCTACGTTTTATCCAACAAAAGAAATGAGCGTAGAAAATGTCGGGATGCTAATGGCAGGGGTGTCGCTTGAAGAGGAAGGAGTTGAAAATGTTGCCTAAGTTGATTCCTAGTTTAGTTAAGAGACAAGCACCCTCGAAGGCGATGATTTACTTTTCGCCGATATTGGCAATCTTCCTTACTTTGTTCTCAAGTGTATTCTTGTTTTTAATTATGGGCGTATCGCCTCTTTCTGCTTTGTATGCTTTTTTTATTGAGCCAATTTCTACTATTTACGGCTTAACCGAACTTGCGGTTAAAGCTACGCCACTTATCTTAATTGGTGTTGCGCTTTCTCTGGGTTTTAGAGCCGGTGTTTGGAATATTGGCGCAGAGGGGCAGTTGATTCTAGGCGGTATTTGTGGCGGTGCTACGGCCTTATTTTTCTACGAGAAAACAGGTTTCTATATTGTTCCTTTAATCTTAATCGCTGGCGTTGTTGGTGGGATGTTATGGGCAGGTATAGTTGCTTTTTTACGCACCAAGTTTAATGCTAATGAGATTTTAACTAGCTTGATGCTGAGCTATGTTGCCAGTTTATTATTAAATTTATTGGTACATGGCGTGCTTAAAGACCCTGATGGGTATAACTTTCCTGAGTCACGACTATTTGATGATTCGGCATTGCTTCCCATATTACTTGATGAGACGCGACTACACATTGGTTTTATCATCGCGCTATTTGCTGTCGGTATTGGTTGGATTTTACTCTCACGAACTTTATTAGGTTATCAAATAAAAGTAACAGGTGATGCACCCGATGCGGGCAAGCACGCAGGCTTTAATCAATCTAAAATTATTTGGACGACCTTATTAATCAGTGGCGGAGTCGCAGGGCTTGCCGGTGCGATTGAAGTCTCTGGGCCTATTGGGCAATTACTCCCAACCATTTCTCCAGGTTATGGCTTTACCGCAATTATTGTTGCCTATGTAGGGCGCTTACATCCTGTGGGTGTTTTGTTTGCGGCACTGCTTTTAGCACTAACGTATCTAGGCGGTGAAACAGCGCAGATCAATTTGAATCTACCTATCGCCGTAACAGGGGTCTTCCAAGGTTTGTTACTCTTTTTCTTATTGGCGAGTGATGTACTGATCCATTATAGCGTTCAGTTTGGTAAAAAAGAGGTGCTTGTGTAATGGATATTTTAATAGCCGCTATATTGACGATCATCACTGCAGCAACGCCATTATTATTTGCCGCATTAGGTGAGCTAGTGACCGAGAAATCAGGCGTGCTGAATTTAGGTATTGAGGGCATGATGATTATGGGCGCAATCATCGGCTTCTTTACAGTAAATACTACAGACAGTGCATTTATTGCCATTGTTGCCAGCATGATAGCAGGTGCATTAACCTCAAGTATTTTTGCTTTGTTAGTGCTTAAATTTCATGCAAGCCAAGTGCCAACAGGTTTAGCATTAACCATTTTTGGTATTGGTTTGAGTGCATTAATAGGGCAGAGCATGATTGGTGTTGCTTATGATGGCATCCCTAAATTGGCCATTCCATTTCTTTCCGATATTCCTATCATCGGCAATATTCTCTTTAATCAAGATGCTTTGGTATATCTATCAATTTTTATGGTCGTAGCAGTATCATGGTTTTTAAATAAAACCCGTGCAGGGCTAATTTTACGTGCAGTGGGTGATTCTCACGATGCGGCACATGCTATGGGCTATTCAGTCATTAAAATACGCTTTTTGGCGATACTTTTTGGTGGTGCTATGTCAGGTCTCGCTGGTGCCTACTTATCACTCGCATATTCACCCTTATGGGTTGAAGGCATGACCGCAGGGCGTGGGTGGATTGCATTGGCACTAGTTGTATTTGCAACATGGAGATCAGGGCGTATTTTGTTGGGTGCATATTTGTTTGGTGGCATCACCATATTACAGCTTCACGCCCAAGCTTTAGGTATCGCAGTGCCATCACAAATCATGTCGATGTTGCCATATTTGGCAACTATTATCGTTTTGGTGATAATTTCACGAGATCAATCGAAGATTAAGCTCAATTCACCGGCAAGTTTAGGTAAACCTTTTCATGTAAGTCGCTAGTGTAATGGATGGTGCAAATCATTGAAATTCTGCTATATTCAGTAAGAACTTTACCCCCACACATTTTTGTAAATGTATAAAAGTTAACCCCACAGGAGATATTTAATGTTAAAGAAGATATTAACGTCGCTAACCATTGCCGCGAGTTTAACTGCAGTTAGTATGACAACAGCCGAAACCAAAGTAGGCTTTGTTTATGTTGGCCCAATTGGTGATCACGGATGGTCATACCAGCATGACCAAAGCCGTCTAGCCCTTGAGAAAGAGTTAGGTGTTAAAACGACCTACGTAGAAAGCGTACCTGAAGGTGCAGACGCAGAGCGTGTCATTCGCCAACTAGCAACCGCAGGAAACAATGTGATATTCACCACATCCTTCGGTTACATGAACCCAACTTTAAAAGTAGCGAAGAAATTCCCTAAGGTTAAATTTGAACACGCAACAGGTTACAAGCGTTCAAAGAACGTAAGCACCTACTCAGCACGCTTTTATGAAGGGCGCGCAGTATTAGGAACCATCGCAGGTAAGATGACGAAATCAAATATCATCGGCTACATCGGTTCATTCCCAATCCCAGAAGTCATTCGCGGTATTAATGCATTAACATTGGCAGCGCGCAAAGTTAATCCAGATGTAAAAGTAAAAGTTATTTGGGTAAACTCATGGTTTGACCCAGGAAAAGAAGGCGATGCAGCAAAAGCACTAATCGATCAAGGCGCGGATATCATCACCCAGCACACAGACTCTCCAGCACCACTACAAGTAGCAGAAAAACGTGGCGTATACGCATTTGGTCAAGCATCAGACATGAAAGCATTCGCACCAACAAAACAGTTAACATCAATTATTGATAACTGGGATGCGTATTATATTGCGCGCGTAAAAGCCGTAATGGACGGTAGCTGGAAATCAGGTGATACATGGGGTGGAATAAAATCAGGAATGGTTGAAATGGCACCTTATGGCGATGCCGTACCAGAAGATGTAAGAAAGTTAGCTGATTCAGTAAGAGATTCAATTGTCGATGGAAGCTTTAAACCATTCCAAGGCCCAATCAAAAACCAAAAAGGCGAGCTTGTTGTTAAAGAAGGCGAAGATTTAGATGATGGTATTTTATCTAAGCTTAATTGGTATGTAGAAGGTGTAGAAGGTTCTATCCCAAAATAACTTTTTTGGCACAGAGCACTTATCTTTTATCCCAACTCTTCGTTGCTCCCGTACTCGAATGGTCACGTACTTAGCGTACGCTCACATTCTCCGTGCGGGTGCGCCTTGATTTGAAATAAAACCTAAGCACTCTGAGTCAAAAAACAGGTAGTATTCTGAAACGAAATCTAAATACGCAGAATAACTATTTAAGTAGTATTCTGAAAGAGCGACTAATTTATTAGTCGCTCTTTTTTTGCCAAAAATAAAAAGTTCTCTCTCCCTAATCTCATTAGCCAAAAAAGCACTCGTCATTGCGGTGAAGACCGCAATCCACGGTTGCAGCATCGCCAGATCGCCAATGAATTCTGCTTCTCACCATTATGATGGCCATGAGCTTTATTACAAAAGCCCGAAAAACAGGGGGGGTGGTAGAATATAAATTGATTTATCAGCTCATAGAGCTCAATGCTTGCATCAAACTCATTAATAAGGCACATTCAAACAGGGTTAATACAACTCACGGCGGTTCCTACAACAATACCTCTGACAACGTGCGGTGCGCTATTCG
>JALSLX010000166.1 GCA_026988095.1 Thiotrichaceae bacterium | reverse complement strand
ATTATCGGGTATTACTTCAAAGTGTAGATATAAATCATCTTTCATACGTTCTAAGAAAAATTCTAGAATAGCAACACTGGTGCTAACCTTAAGATTGAAAGTGCGGTCGATAAACTTGAAATTTCGTGCGCCACGGTGGATGAGTTTGTCCATTTCAAATAAAAAAGCGTCAAGTTCAAAAGGCTTGGATGTTTTATCTAAAGAAGATAAACAAAATTCACATTTAAAAGGGCAACCACGTGAGGCTTCGACATAGATTAACCGATTGCGAATATCTTCTTCGTTGTAAAATTCATAAGGTAGGTTGAGCTGATCAAGAGGTACGCTATCTCCGTTTATTATCTTATTAAGTGGTTTTCGTCCTGCAAATATTTCATCACATAAGAATTTAAAACTCACTTCACCAGCACCCATTACAACGTAATCGGCAATATCTACTACATCCGGCTTGTCAGGAATATGACTGACTTCTGGCCCCCCTAAGACGATGATAATATTTGGATTTATTTGTTTAAGTAAGGCCACTGTTTGAGTGATTTCGATAATATTCCAAATATAAACACTAAAGCCTATAATTTTAGGCTGCTCATTGAGTAATTTTTCGGCAATATCAATAGGACGCTCATGGATAGTGAACTCTTTAATAATTGCTTGAGATTGCAGGTTGCCCAGATTGGCAAAAATATAACGTAAGCCAAAGGCGCAGTGAATATAGCGGGAGTTTAGGGTGGTCAGGATAATTGACTTAGAATCTGGCATATGGATTAATTATAAATCATTTTGGATAATGTATAGCATTTATAGTTAGCATATTGCCTATAACTATTATTGTCTGTTTAAACTCTAATCTAATCACGGTATTATAAGCCTCTTTAATGTAAATAGTGATTAGCTGTGAAAAAAATAGGCATTGTAGGCGCAACGGGCTATACCGGCGTCGAATTATTAAGACTTCTTGTTACTCACCCTGATGTGGAGATTAGCCATGTAACTTCGCGTTCAAATGTGGGTACACGTGTTGATGCTATGTTCCCTAATCTTAGGGGTTTTGTTGATTTAGAATTTAGTGATCCTTCAATAGAGGCTTTAGCGCAGTGTGACTTAGTTTTTTTTGCAACGCCTAATGGTGTGGCGATGAAACATGTGCCAGCACTGCTTGAGGCTGGGACTAAAGTTATTGATCTTGCTGCTGACTTTAGAATCAAGGATATTGATGTGTGGAGTAAATGGTACGGTATGGAGCATGCTTGTCCAGATATTGTTGCAGAAGCCGTGTATGGCATGCCCGAGTTAAATCGTGATCTTGTTAAAAGCGCAAGAATTGTTGCTAATCCAGGTTGTTACCCTACTGCCGTCACCTTGGGTTTGAAGCCTTTAGTAGAGGCTGGGCTGATAGATTTAAATAATATTATTGCGGATACTAAATCAGGTATTAGTGGCGCAGGTAGGCAAGCCAATGTTGGAACTTTATTGAGTGAGGCTGGAGAGAGCTTTAAGGCGTATGCGGTACAAGGTCACCGTCATCAGCCAGAAATAGCTCAAACACTATCATTACTTGCAGATACTCAAGTTGGCTTAACGTTTGTTCCACATTTGTTACCTATTATCAGAGGTATACATGCAACACTATATGTAAGAACCAAAACAAATGATAATAGACAAAATAGTGATGAATCCTCTTTGCAATCACTGTATGAAAAGACTTATAAAAACGAGCCTTTTGTGGATGTAATGCCTCCAGGTTCTCACCCAGAAACACGTAGTGTTAAGACATCAAATATGTGCAGAATTGCAGTGCATAAGCCATCTGATAATCAAGTAGTTGTTTTATCGGTGATTGATAATTTAGTTAAAGGTGCTGCAGGGCAAGCGATTCAAAACATGAATCTTATGCTAGGATTAGATGAAACGACGGGATTGATGCAACCAGCATTATTACCGTAAGTAGTACTGTGCAAATAAATAGTGAAGGATGACAGATGTTTTCAAAGAAAAAACCAAAGGAATTGCTCAGAGCAAAAATAAACACATTGATTGGTGAAGGCACAACAATTGAAGGTGTTATTCACTTTAAAGGTGGTTTACATGTTGTTGGTAATGTAAACGGTGGTGTGCGCTCTGATGATGAAAATTCAGTATTGATTGTAAGTGAATCATCCTTGATAACAGGTGATGTGAAAGTATCGCATTTAATTGTTAACGGACAGATTGATGGTAATGTTTATGTAGAGGGAAAGGTTGAATTATTTGATCAAGCCCGCATTAATGGTGATGTACATTATCAATTGTTAGAGCTTCCCGTTGGAGCCGTGGTCAACGGTAGTTTGATTTGTGAAGCAATAGAAGAAACAGGTGTACCAGCAGAATGAGATCTCATAATGTGTTAAAACCTACTTATAGATAGGTTTTTCGTTTTTTGAATAAATTAAGGGTAAGATAGTCCCAATCGTAGATAGAATACACAAGGTATTTAACATGACAGTAGCAACAGCAAGCGCAGCACCCGTTCTTAACTTTACAGAAGCAGCAGCAAATAAAGTAAAAGGATTAATCGAAGAAGAAAAAAACGATGACCTTAAGCTGAGAGTATTTGTTTCAGGCGGAGGTTGTTCAGGTTTTCAATATGGTTTTACTTTTGATGAAGTGATTAACGACGGTGACACAACGGTTGAAAAGAACGGTGTGAAATTACTTATTGATCCAATGAGTTTCCAATATCTAGTGGGCGCAGACATCGACTACACTGAAGGGTTGGAAGGCGCACAGTTTGTGATTCGTAATCCTAATGCTAAAACAACGTGTGGTTGTGGTTCATCATTTAGCCCAGAATAATTTTTAGTTCCACGTATCTTTATTTAATTTTTCTTTAAAGAAAAAAACAAAAAAAGCAGCTTAATAGCTGCTTTTTTTGTTTTTAAAATATGGAAACTATTTACAAATTTAGTATGTTGATAATTCAACACCGATGCTCAGCATATTTACATCTGTCTTTTCGCCAGGCGCAGTTTCAATGCTGGGTAACTTTTCCCATTCGGCACGTAATTTAGTTCTTTCGCTGATATGCATTTTTGCACCGATTCCATAAGTCATACCAAAACCACTTTCGCTCCCAGCGGTATTATCACTGCTCCAACGCATAGCGCCTACTTTACCAAAAATATCAATTTGATCGTTGATAGGCATAGTTCCTACGGCTGCTGCTGTGAATGCTGAAATATCAGAAACTTGAACTGACCCAGCAGTAGAACCTGATGTTGGTGTTTTATGTATATTGGCTATATTTACATAAGCTGCTTCTGCACTTAAGCGTTCGGTTATTTTATAGCCGCCAAATATTTTCCATGCTGTATCTTTATCTTCACAACTATTAGCATTTTTACAATAACTGCTAGAGTCTGATGGGCCTATTGATCCGCCAAAGTATGTTTTATTTGCCATATCATCAAAAGTAGCTACAGCTCCTGATGAGGTATTATCAACATAATTTGTTGATGCTTTATTGTAATCAAATGCTTTTGGAAGGTCTGCAAAACCATTGCTAGCCAAGGAGATTAGCCCAAGCGCAAGCAAGGACTGAGTTAAAGTTTTCATGTTATACCCCAAAATTATTATTATTTCCCTTGCTAATAATTCTATTCCACTGATGTGGAGGGGTAAAGCGCTAGTAGATAAGCGGTATTTGTTGGTAAGCCTCAAATATTCGTTTTCCTTGCTCTATTGTGCCTTTAGCCGTGAGGTGTGTAACATCATATTTTTCTAAACCCATCATAGAAACAAAGTTAATGGTGTCGTCTTCAAGCGCTAATCTTATTTGAGCATCAACCACCTGAGGATTTTGTTGTACGTGAGGGTGTTGTTCATCCACACTTAAAATAACAGGTAAATGTGTATCACGAATGATATTGGCTCTTAAGTGATGGAGCATTTTCCTTAAGTGCCAATAATATTCTGTTGCAAGTACTTTATTATCAGCATCACTTTCACCTTGAATCCAAACTAAAGCACGTGGCGTAACAGTGTGTCCTTGTGCTTCTAATGCGGTAATTGCCGCTTTTAAACTGGCTACCATATTGTCATAAATACCTTTATGTCCTGGCGCTTTCCAATCTAACTTAAGGCTACTTCCACCTAGACTGTATTTATAAATAGCGGGTGTGTAACCAGATTTGAATAATAATCTACCAAAGGTTATTTCTGGTCCAAAGTGTCCTGATCTAAAATGACCAGGTTGAGAAGTTAGTGTTTTCCACTGTTGTTGAGATGAGCCGTAACCAACGGTTTCATAATAAAATGGGATGCGAGCATCTAATTGTTCTCTATCAATAGGATAGTCTTTTGCATCGCTACGCCAGCCTTGCATATTTGACTGTCCAGCGAGAATAAACAGGTCGATATTGTCGGCTTGAGCAGTTGAGGTAGTGACAGGAAGAATGAAAAGGATAAGGAGTAAGTTAAGGAACAAAGTTTGTAGGCTTTTCATAAATGTTTTAATGATCAATGAATTTTTAGTGGTGTAGATTATGCACTAAGAAGTATTTTTTCTATAGTATTGAAAGACATAAGGATTGATTGTGTTTACAGGGTGAATAAATGATAATTGCTATACTCAAGCCCGGCTTATCTAGCGACGTCTTATGAAGATTACTTTTTGAGGATTACTGCTTTTTTATCGGCTGATTGAGATTCAGCTATGCGTTGTGTTTGAATGATACCTGTTACTGTCATTGATTCTGATTTTCCCCTGTTTTTCTTTGCTTTTTCCTTGTTTTTAGCCAGCGGATAACCTTCATCTAGCCTGACCCTTTTTTCGAATGATTGTTGAGTGTTACATCACACAGTGACCCGCTGTGGCTTTAAGGCGAGCTTTCTTCGCCAATCGACTCGGTGGTTTTTAATCCGTGTTTCCACAATTTTCATTCTTCCTCCACAACAGCTACAGCGTATCTCAGCACGTGGCTTGAGTTTAATCGTGTTGATATAAACCTGCGTAATCAACTGTATTTGTTTGAGTAGTTTGCTGTTGGGGTGGAGAAACCCATAGTTTCTTGAACGCCTAAAGCCTTTGGGTAAGACGTGTTTTAGGATGAGCCAGAGAAAGGCTGCTCCATCAACGGTGCGTGTTTCTATTTGTTGGGTTTGACTGCTTTGATAACGAAAGGTGACTTGTCCATTTTCTACTTTGAGAATGTCTTTTTCTTTAATCACACCACGGTAGAGATAACGCCCTAAGTAGATAATGGCCTTATTGCCTTCTCCCACGGCTTTGCAGTCTACGACCCATTTTTCTGGGTATTGCTTTGGGAGTGGCAGCTTCAGCTGTTTGATGCCGTTGAGTAGTTTGGCCCGAAAGACTTTGGCAAGTGCCTTGTGACTAAACAGAAAGTTGCCACTTTTTACGCGCCATAAGTTTTGCTTTTTATTCATCGCAGCCATCGGCATGATGACATGAAGATGCGGATGATAATCAAGCTTG
>JALSLX010000165.1 GCA_026988095.1 Thiotrichaceae bacterium | reverse complement strand
AAGACCATAGTGTCATATTGTCCACGCATATTTTGCCAGAGGTTCAGGCTGTTTGTGATCGAGTACAAATTATCAAACAAGGAAAAACAGTGTTCTCTGACTCGTTTGATCAGCTAGAAAAGCGTCAGCTGTCTCCTGTTTTAATGGTTGGTTTTGATGCTGTTATTGATAAAGCCGAGCTTTCAAGCCTAGCTGGCGTGATAAAAGTGGATGAACTCACTAAGAATCGCTACCAGTTGACCTTTAAAGAGACGCCAATTGCATCATCAGTATCCCAGCTTAGCGCAGACAAAGGCTGGAAGCTGAATGAATTAACTCCACAAAATGAGTCATTAGAGCAAATATTCATGAATCTTATTCATAATGAAAATTTGCCAGAAGAAATAGAGGAGGGGATAACTGATGAATAAAGTTTTCACCATCGCTATCAGTGAATTTAAGCGGCTTTTTAACTCGCCATTGGCATGGAGTGTACTGGCCATTTTGCAATTTATACTCGCCCTAATGTTTTTAATGTTTATGGAAGAATACATCGCGGTCATTCAACCAGCAACGGCTACCATGCAAAACCCGCCAGGTGTTACTTCTATCGTACTTTCACCGCTATATTTATGGGCAGGCATTATCATGTTGGCAGTTATGCCAATTATGACCATGCGTTTGTTTGCTGAAGAGCGCATGAATAAAACCCTAACATTATTATTGTCATCTCCACTATCTTCCACGCAAATTGTCTTGGGTAAATTTATTGGTGTAATCTTTTTTATTATTCTTATCGTTGCCATGATGATATTGATGCCACTGGCTTTAACCGTAGGTACATCGCTTGACTGGGGTGTAATATTGACCTCGTCATTAGGCTTATTTTTATTACTCAGCTCCTTTGCGGCAGCGGGTTTATTTATATCATCTTTAACGAGCCAGCCCATTATTGCGGCGGTAAGCAGCTTTGGTTTATTGCTATTTTTGGTTGTTCTTTATTTGTCAGGTAGCAGTCAAAGTAATAGTAGTGAGCTGTTTATCTATCTTTCTCACTTTAGTCACTTTCTCCCTTTTTTAGAGGGGGTCTTTGATACCAGCGACTTGGTTTACTATCTTTTATTTATAGTTGGGTTCTTGGTATTAGCTATTCGTAAGCTTGATAACGATAGGTTGTTAGGATGAGTAAGCATTCGCACACAGCGCTGCGTTTTCAAAATAGTGTTTTTACTGTGCTATTTTTGATTGTTATTGGGCTGCTCGCATGGATGGGTAAAACGTATAATACTGATTTTGACTTTACACGTAGCCAGCAAAACTCACTGCATCCATCCACGCAAAAGCTACTTAAAAAATTAAATGAGCCACTGGAGCTTATAGCCTATGTGCCTGATGATGCAACAATCCATACAGCGCTTAAAAAACGTATCAATAAATATAAGAAATACAAAACAGATACTAGTTTAGAAATTGTAAATCCAGACCTAAATCCTGATAGAGCAAAAGCAGATGGTATTCAATTTAGTGGGCAACTACTAATAAAGTTGGGTGACAAAAGCGAGATTGTTAGCTCAGTAGACGAGCAAACCGTCATCAATGTATTACAGCGCCTATCACGCGATAAGCCTAGGCTTGCAGTGTTTTTAGAAGGGCATAATGAGCGAAAGCCATTTGATGAAAACTCTAATGGAATGTCAAAACTCGTTAATTTTTTAGAAGCGCAAGGCTTTACTATTCAGCCACATAACCTGATTCGCACTCAAAACATCCCCAATGATGCCACCTTCGTCGTCATTGCCGCTCCACAAAAAGAATACTTGGAAGCCGAAGTGAAAATCATTAGCGACTATCTAAATCAAGGTGGAAACCTATTATGGATGCAAGAGCCAGGCGGGTTGTATGGTCTGGATGATATAGAGCAACAACTGGGTGTAGTGATTCATGAAGGAACAATGTTAGATGCAAACCAAGCGTTGCAAGATATGCTTGGCATAAAACACCCCGCCGCAATTGCGATTATTGATTATGGAGAATCTGAATTAACCAAAGATTTAACCGCGCATACTATATTTCCATTTACGACAGCTATTTCTCGTGATGCGGAGAGTGAGGGCGAGAACGTAGCTCAGTCAAATAATAAAAAATGGGCGTATCAACCGCTCTTAACAACGCTACCAACAAGCTGGCTTGAATCAGGTGAAATACAAGGAGATGTAAAATTTGATGATGAGGCCGATCTACCTGGGCCATTAGCTATTGCGATGTCCTTAACGCGTCCAAATATCAAAGATGACACTGTTGATGCCGATAATAAATATCCTGACCAACGAGTAATCGTGATGGGTGATAGCAACTTTATGCTTAATAACTTTATTGGTCAGGGTAGTAACCTAACTCTAGCGACAAATATTTTCAATTGGCTAGGGGCGGATGATGATCTTCTGTCTATTACCCCAATCAGCGCTCCAGATACAAAACTAGCCTTACCTGGCTGGGCTTTGTACAGTATGGCACTTTTCTTTTTATTGGTGTTGCCAATAGGCTTGCTTTTAATCGGAACAATACGCTGGCTGCGTCGCAGAAAAAGATAGCACTAAAAATAACGAACTAAGCAAACAAGGTGAATAATATGAAAAAAATAATCATCATCAGTATAACGCTATTAGCATTAGCAGGGTGTGCAGGAATAGGCGTCGATGAAAGTGGTGTAGAAGCTAAAGATATAAATACAAATTTTTATCATCATTGGGTACATTCATATGAAGAACAGGGTGATAAAAAGCCTCCGAATATTTTTCGCCTCAAAGGAAGTCGAGAGTTTCCGATAAGTCGTTTTCGTATGGAATTTGCTTTTGATCCGAGCGGGCAATGCAACTACAAATATTTAAGCCCAACAGATGCTCATGAAATGCGTAACTGCATATTTACCAAAATTGGCAATAAGGTCTATATTTATGATGAGCGAGGCAAGATGTTAAAACATTTACTCTTCACACTAGAAAAACCGGCAACAAGTAATGAACTGAGAATGACTTACGGCATAAAAGCCCCCGCTAAAAAAGAAAGCCCTAAGAAGAAATAATGACAAACTCCAACAAAAAACGTCTATTGTTAAATGTTGTTTTGCTTATTGTTGTAGCAGGTTTAATCAGCTTTATTGTAAGTAGAGATGAAGATAAGGGTGAGCAATACCAAACACTTTATGATAAATCTATAGGGGATGATGCAAAAGAACTAATTATCCACGTAGAAGGAAAAGATGATGTCATCATTAGGCGAAAAGATGAAATTTGGACGGTGGTAAAACCCAGTAGCTTTATTGTGGATAAAGATAAAGTCAGGCAATTATTCACATTACTCTCAGAAAATGCTGAAAGTAACTATGTAATCCAAGGCAAAGATTTAGCGAGCTATGGCTTGGAGAAAGATAGACTTAGTCTCAGCTTTAACGGCGTAAAAATGATTTTTGGTAAACTGAACGAAGTAACAGGAAAACGCTTTATTCTAAAAGGAGAGAAGATGTATCTTATTTCAGAAACTATCTCCGGTTTGATGAAAATGGGTGAAGATGGTTTTAAACAACAAGAAAAGCCAAAACTAAAACCCATTGAATCACCTGACAAATAGCGATTACCTTTTTAGATATGATAAATAGTTTAAACAATACAACACTATTATTAGCGGTGTCAGCATGTACTCGAATACGTCACCAAAAAAACGGCGATATAATTGAGTACACCTTTTTAGAAAAAACCTTAAAAAGGGTCGCTCACTAAATGCCAGAACTCCCCGAAGTCGAAACCACGCGCAAAGGCATTCTTCCTTTTGTGGATAAACAAACGGTCGCAAAAATAATCATACGTCAGCCCAAATTACGTTGGGAAGTGCCAGATGCCATCCATGATATGGAAGGTGAGATTATTCAAAGCGTCACACGTCGCGGTAAATATATATTATTAGAAACCTCAAAGGGCACGGCGCTCATTCACTTAGGAATGTCAGGCAGTTTAAGAGTGCTAGATGTTGGGGTAGCCGCAGAAAAGCATGACCATGTAGATTTTGAATTTTCCAATAAAAAGCTAATACGGCTACGTGACCCCCGCCGTTTTGGAGCTGTATTGTGGGCGACTAAAAACCCACTCAAACATAAGCTTATCCGTTCACTAGGGCCTGAGCCATTGGGAGATGACTTTAATACTGATTACCTCTTCCTAGCATCACGCGGGAGAAAAGTTAGTATTAAGCAGTTCATAATGAATGGCCACGTCGTTGTAGGAGTAGGCAATATTTATGCTTGCGAATCATTATTTAAAGCAGGTATTTCCCCCAAGGCACTCGCAGGTAAAGTATCTAAAAAACGCTATGAAAAGCTGGTTGAAGTTATCAAAGAAGTCTTAGCTCGGGCAATAGAGCAAGGCGGAACAACCTTAAAAGACTTTGTGCAGGTTGAAGGCAATCCAGGATACTTTCAGCAAGAGTTAAATGTATATGGCAGGGCGGGGGAGGCATGTTTAGTGTGCGAATCAAGCATAAAACAAATTAAACAAGGGCAGAGATCAACGTTTTATTGTTCTAAATGTCAAAAATAGCTATTTATACTATACCACCCCCCCTCTTTTTCGATGTTTTGTATTACAAAACATCGAAAAAGAGGGGGGGTGGTATAGTATATTTAAGTGGTAAAGCTCAAGAAACCATATTGTTTGTCAAATAAAGCGGAATTGTGGCTACAATCTGATCGAATCTAGCCTTTTCGTCTGAATCCCCAGAACAATCCAAGCCCAGCCATCGCTGCAGACGATAAATTAGCAGTAATAAAGTTCTTTAACCCGCCAAGGTGCGGAGAAATCCACGAAATTAAACCATTGTATAGGTTTTCAAAGGCATCCCACTTCACATCAATTAAATTGTTGTACTGTAGAATGAAAAGAAGTATTAGTGCAGTTCCTGCAAGGAAGAAAGCAAACTTCAAAAAAGTACGCGTTGCAAAGCCAATGACATAACCCGCAAAAAAACTAAAACCCATGTAAGTGAATAAGGCAACCCAGTTGCCTGCTTGTATAGAGCTACCAACATCCATGTTATTAATACCTATGATTTACAATGGGCGGGAAGCATATCATAATAATTAGCTTTTTCTTGGGTAAAATTTTGGCTTTAATCAAACGTCGTTTCTGTGTTGCGCCCATGCTCGATTGGACCGATCGTCATGAGCGGTATTTTCTCCGTTTACTCTCAAAGCACGCAGTAATGTATACAGAGATGGTGACAACAGGCGCGCTTATACATGGCGAAAGAGATCGCTATCTAAAATTCAATAAAGAAGAACATCCCGTGGCGCTACAATTAGGCGGGAGTGACCCAAAGGTGATGGCCGAATGCGCAAAAATGGCAGAAGACTATGGCTATGATGAGGTCAATATAAACGTCGGTTGCCCGAGCGATCGTGTGCAAAATGGTGCATTTGGTGCCTGCTTAATGGCAGAGCCAGATCTGGTCGCCGAAAACGTAAGCGCCATGCAAAATGCGGTTGATATCCCTGTGACTGTAAAAAATAGAATTGCGATAGATGAGTTGGATGAAAATCAATGCCTTCCCCATTTTTTGCAAACGGTATCACAAGCAGGCTGCGATACATTTATCATTCACGCGCGTAAGGCTTGGCTTAAAGGTTTAAGCCCAAAACAAAATCGTGATGTTCCTCCGTTGAACTATGAGCTGGTTTATCAAATGAAGCGTGAATTTCCTCAGTTGGAAATCATCATCAATGGTGGAATCAAAACACTAGAGCAATCTGAGCAACATCTTGAACAAGTCGATGGCGTGATGATTGGGCGTGAGGCATATCATAATCCCTATATGATGAATCAAGTTGATCAGCGCCTTTATGGTGAGTCATACAATAACGAGAAAACTTCATTTGAAATATTAAACCAGTATATGGAATATATGCAAAAACAAATAAACGAAGGTGTGTACTTAAAGCACATGAGTCGTCATCTGCTGGGTTTATTTATAGGGCAAGCAGGCGCAAAAGCATGGCGGAGACACATCAGCGAAAATGCACATAAACAAGGCGCGGGTATTGAAGTAATACAGCAAGCAGTTAATTATATTGTTAAGGAAGAATAAACGCTTTTTTTCATCATTTAATAGTTGACCAGAATCCAAGCAGCCAGTAGAATTCGCGCCTCTGTTGATCATCGAATACGATGTTGCTAACAGAATTCTACCAATTCCTCGATAGCTCAGTTGGTAGAGCAGTAGACTGTTAATCTATTGGTCCCTGGTTCGAGTCCAGGTCGAGGAGCCATATTCTATAAGCCCTGTAGCGTTTTACGTTACAGGGCTTTTTTGTGACTGCGCCAAGCTTTATTTAAAAGTGAGCAGTGCTGGTTTATAGCAAGTTAAATCCCTTGGGGTGTAATATGCTTGGGTGAACCAATACGTTAATAAAAGCCACAGTGTAACAGTTTTACTCTACTATCTAGTGTTCCCAGCAAAATATCGAAAAGTTGTATTTGATAAAGGGTTTGATAGGGTGCTATCGGATATTTGTTTAAAAATTGAGTGTCGTTATCAGATGCATTTCTTAGAAATAGGAGCAGATGATGATCATGTGCATTTTCTTGTGCGGTCAGTATCTATGTATAGTGTCACAAAGTTAGTCACTTGGGTGTTCGTGATATTTTCAAGAGATACCTCTATGTAAGAAAGCAGCTATGGGGGGTGACGGTTTTTACGCTAGCGCAGTAGGAAAACACGGCAATGAGAGGATGATAGGCACATTATGTTAAAGATCAAGGGTAAGAGTATACAAGGTTACATAAGAGCTACCAACTAACAGTATTCTAACAATGCCCCACTTTTGAGGTGCGGAAAAGTCGAGTGATAGAGAGAGGGCTTGGCCTGAGGAGTTTTTATAATACAGCTTTTGTAGTTTAGTGGGTTGGGCGGAGCACGAAGCTCATCAGTATTGAGGTGGTATTAAGGGTTGTGGCGTCAGCGCTCAACCTATAAATCGTACTATCAACGTTAATACTAGCGTCTAAAAACAACCGTTCTTTTATCATTTAATAAAACGCGGCCCTCTGCATGCCATCGCACGGCACGGTTTAGGACAACTGTTTCAATATCTCGCCCAATTTCGACCAGCTCTTCAGGCGGGTTAGCGTGTGTGATTCTCTCAACACCTTGCTCAATGATGGGTCCTTCATCAAGATCAGAATTAACATAATGCGCGGTTGCGCCAATAAGTTTCACACCACGGTCATAAGCTTGATGATAAGGTTTTGCGCCTTTAAAACCAGGGAGAAAAGAGTGATGAATATTTATGGCGTTACCTTTAAGTTGCTTACACATATCATCTGAGAGAATTTGCATGTATCGGGCTAATACTAATAATTAAGCATTATTATCTTTCATGCATTGCATTATTTGTTGCTCTTGTTGTGGTTTGGTTTTTTTGGTGATAGGGAGGTGGTAATACGGTACACCATACCAATTTGCAATTTCACGTTGAGATTCATGATTGGAAACAATGCCGACAATTTCAACGGGTAACTCGCCGCTGTACCAAGTCGTTAATAATTTACTTAAACAATGTCCCCAGTTTGAAACAGCAATTAAAATGCGCAACTTATCTTTAACTTCGCGCATTTTCCAGTGCATTTCTAGGTGGTTGACAACATCGGAGAAGCTTGCTTTCACCTGATCAAAATTATTTTTATCTATTTCAAATTTCGAGAAAACAGTGCGCATAAAAAAAGTTCTATTGAAAGGATCTTCATGCTGGGAAGATTCAATAATATTGAATCCATTGTCTGCAAAAAAAGTTAATACAGTTGCTGCAATGCCAGGTTGATCTGGGCAGCTTAATTTGAGAATGATATTGTTATCCATATAGTGAACTCTACGAAGTAAATTAAAAACAATCAAGAAGCATGTGTTATTAAACTCTGTACCATGCTTTTATCTGATACATTCGTGTCTTTTTTATTTGTATATGTTGTTGTTTATTAGATGTACGTCAAATTCCTTTGGTTTTATTTGAGTTACTATGGCGTTGATATTGGTTAGCGCGGCGATATTTACATATCCATTAGTATTATCTATCACCTTTCATAAATATTACCCTTAAGATATATTGATATATCTCAATCGGGGTGATAGTGTTGCGAGCCTAAATTACAAAAGAAATTTTTTTAAATTTAACTATTGATCAATAGTCTTACTAGGAGTACCGATAATGATTACTACCAACCCATTTGCGCAATTAAATGCTCAAGCGCCTGATTTATTTACCCCAGGGCTTATGCAAGCCTTTATCATACTGATGGTTCTTCTAGTTATAGGTGGAACAATATTTGATGTATTACATAAAAAGAGTGCTAAGTACTTTTTTGAGAATACAAAAAAAGGTCAAAAAAATGCAAAGCGTGAAGTGAGTAGTGCTGAAAGAAAAGGACTTATGGTTAAAACTCTTACTAATGAAGTATTAACTTCATCAGAGTTTTCTAACCAAAAACGCAGAATGTCTCATTTGTTGACAATGTACGGATTTATTATATTCGTTGCTACAACTGCAATTATGATTTTTGCTTACCCTACTGTTGCTGATGGTACGCCAGCAATCTTACCTCTATTATGGCACTTGGGTGCGATAATGCTTTGTGTAGGTGGTTACTGGTTCTGGTTTGCGATTCGTGTTGATGTTGCTGCAGAAGGTAACCCTTGGTACAAAATTTCATACCGTGCAGATATGTTTATCCTTTCGTTGCTTGCAACTTGTACTTTTGCACTTCTTTGGTCGTTCACTAGCGGTATGGGTATCTTCTTTGCGCTCTTTATTGCTTCTACGGTGTTTCTATTTGGTGGCGTGATTTGGTCTAAGTTTGCGCATATGTTCTTCAAGCCAGCAGCTGCTTATGAGAAAAGAGTTGTTCAGGCTGACGGTAGTAATGAAGGTCTTCCTACTGTGCCAGATTTAAGTAGCTCTGAAGTTCACGAGAAATTCCCAGATATCCCAACGTACATGGGTAAAAACCCACCTAATATGGGTCCTGGTATCAGACGTGAGCCAGCAAAACACTATTAACGGGTTATTAGTTAAAAAATTAGAATTAAACTTGTTTATTAAGAAATTTATTTAAGAGGATTTATTATGCCTACATATGTACATATGACCCGTTGTGACGGTTGTGGCGAATGTGTTGATATCTGTCCGTCAGATATCATGCATATCGATAAGACTATTCGTCGTGCTTACAACATTGAACCCAATATGTGTTGGGAGTGTTATTCTTGTGTAAAAGCTTGTCCGCATCATGCGATTGATGTTCGTGGTTACGCTGACTTTACGCCACTAGGAAGTTCGGTTCGTGTTCACCGTGACGAAGAGAAGGGTGTTATCGCTTGGAGAATTATTTTCCGTAACGGAACGAAAGATTGGGAGTTATTAGCACCAATCACAACAAAGCCTTGGGGTTCAGCTATTCCTGACCTTAATACAGCTTCAGAGCCAAGTGAAGAAGCGCGTAATAGCCAGTACCTTTACAATGAGCCTAAATACATTCGTATGGATGAGGGTGGAATACACACACTAGAGACTAATAAACTAGTAATGAGAGAAGGAGTCTACTACTAATGGCTTACAAGACAATTATTGAAGACAATATCGATGTACTAGTTGCTGGTGCTGGTTTGGGTGGTACTGGTGCTGCTTTTGAAGCGAGATACTGGGGCAAGGACAAAAAAATCATTATTGCTGAAAAAGCAAACATTGATCGTTCTGGTGCTGTAGCACAGGGTCTTTACGCGATTAACTGTTACATGGGAACTCGCTTTGGTGAGAATAATCCAGAAGATCATGTACGTTATGCGCGTATGGACTTGATGGGTATGGTACGTGAAGATTTGTTATTTGATATGGCACGTCACGTAGATTCGGCAGTTCACCAGTTTGAAGACTGGGGTATGCCAATCATGAAAGACCCTAAGACAGGTAACTACCTGCGTGAAGGTCGTTGGCAGATTATGATTCACGGTGAATCTTATAAGCCGATGGTTGCTGAAGCTGCTAAAAAATCGGCAGACAAAGTATTTAACCGTATCTGTGTAACTCATCTTCTAATGGATGAAAACAAAGATAACCGTGTTGCTGGTGCAGTTGGTTTCAACGTGCGTACAGGTAACTACCACGTATTTAAGTCAAAGACTGTAATCGTTGGTGCTGGTGGTGCTTCAAATATCTATAAGCCACGTTCAGTGGGTGAAGGTGCTGGTCGAGTATGGTACGCACCATGGTCTTCAGGTTCTGCTTATGGCTTGATGATTGAGGCAGGTGCAAAGATGACTCAGATGGAGAACAAAATCGTTCTTTGTCGCTTTAAAGATGGTTATGGTCCTGTTGGAGCTTACTTCTTACATCTTAAGACTTACACGCAAAATGCTGCGGGTGAAGAATATGAATCAAAGTGGTTCCCATCTCTGTCAAAAGATATCGTAGGTAAGGAATATCTTGATACAGAAGGTCAGCATTTATCTCATAAGCCGATTCCTACTTGTTTGCGTAACCATGCGTTTATCAACGAAGTAAATGCAGGTCGTGGTCCAATTTACATGATCACTACAGAAGCTTTCCAAGATCCGCATCTTGAAGAAATTGGATGGCATAACTTCTTAGGTATGACAGTGGGTCAGGCAGTACTTTGGGCAGCAACAGATGTTGATCCTAAATATGAAAACCCTGAGCTTACAACGTCAGAGCCTTACGTAATGGGTTCTCACGCTACAGGTTGTGGCGCTTGGTGTTCAGGTCCTGAAGATATTTCTCCTGATGAGTACTTCTGGGGTTATAACCGTATGACTACGGTAGAAGGACTCTTCGGTTGTGGTGATGCTGTTGGTGGTACGCCACACGCATTCTCATCGGGTTCATTCACAGAAGGTCGTTTAGCTGCAAAAGCTGCAATTCAATATATTGCAGACGGAAAAGCTGATGGTATCACTGTAACGGACACACAGATTGAAAAGAGAAAAGAAGAAGTTTACAGACCAATGGAAACTTACCGTACTTACCGTAACCATATTACGGCTGGTTCTGTTAACCCTTACTACATCAACCCAAGACAAGGTCTTGACCGTCTACAAAAGATAATGGATGAGTATTGTGGTGGTGTTACAGTAAGCTACATGACTAATGCTAATCTTTTGAATATTGGTATTAAAAAGATGGGTCTTCTTGCTGAAGATTGGGGGAACGGTATTGCTGCAGAAGATATTCATGAGCTACTACGCGCATGGGAGCTTAAGCATCGTATCTTGACATCTGAAGCAGTATTGCAACATACACTGTTCCGTGATGAGACTCGTTGGCCTGGTTACTACTACCGTGGTGACAAGATGAAGCTTGATGATAAGAACTGGCATGTACTAACAGTTTCTCATCGTAGCCCAGAAACTGGTGAATACACCATGGAGAAAGCTCCACTTTATCATTTGATTGATGAAGCAGATATTAAGCCAGAAAAAAAGAAAGCTGTTGCAAAGAAAAAAGCTAGTAAGTAATTTTTACTACTAGTTTTAGATGTAACTTAAAAGGCCAGCAGTTATTTGCTGGTCTTTTTTTATGGTAACTCTAATATACGGAAAGTATTATGAATATTATTGAATTAAGTGATGAAGATATTTTAAAAGTCGCTGAACCCTATTGGGATGATCTTGTTAAATACTCGAATAACAAAAATTATGGAGCATTTACAAGAAATTTTTCACATCAAATGAAGCTTGCGGCTAATGAAGTGGAAATTGGAAAGCAGTTTGCAAGAAGTGAACTTACAAAAAACCTTTCTAAGGACAGAGAGTTTCTTGGTATGATTCGACGCGGAGAACACGTTACTGTGCTTTACAAGCAAACCAATAAAAAAATGGATGGTGAGTGGCTAGGTAGATTGGTTCTAGGTTTTGAAGAGGAAGAAGTGAAAATATTTGGGGCAACTATTTTTTAATAGCTTTTATAGTGAATAAAAAGATCATGAAAGAAACAATACAAAGAAATAAATACGTAGAGCTAAACTACAAAACAGTCGATAAGAAATCAGGTGAGGTTCTTACTCATGTTGAATACCCTATCGGCTATGTGCATGGCTCTGAAGAAACAGCCTTATCACCCGAAGCAATGACCGAGCTAGAGGGCAAGGCTGTGGGTGATATTGTTGAGGTCCCTATAGATTGCGATTTATTGTACGGCCCTAGAGATGAAAAGTTAGTCTTCACTGATCGTATTGAAAATGTACCTGAAGAATTCAGAGAGGTAGGTATGACTATCTCTATGGAAAATGAAAAAGGTGAGCCAAAGAACTTTATCGTTACCCGTATGGATGATAAAACATTGACCATAGATGGCAATAATCCACTTTGTGGGAGAGAAGTTATCTTTAAACTAGAAGTATTGATGATTCGTGATGCCACTGAAGAGGAAGTGTTTATTGGTGGAAAAGTAGGTGCGGATCCCGAGTTAGAAGATATTCTTAAGCAGTGATTAGAGAATAAAGTCTACCTTTTTGGAGAATTCCAAAACCACGTTTTATCGCGTGGTTTTTCGTTTTTAGAATACAAAACATCGAAAAAGGAGGGGGGTGGCTAGTAAAAAATATTAAAAATACAGCTTCTTATAAATATATCTGAAGTATTGGTATTATTAATATATTCAAATATCATATAAATAATGATTAAATCAAAGTAAGCGTAATTGTTCAGGAAAGTCAGGAGGGTGAAATTGTAATCCAATCCCGATTAAACGCACGGGGCGTTTTCCTCGTTGCCATGCATCAGCGCATAATCTCATATAGGCTTGTTTATTTGGCTGTGTTCCGGACATTTGTATTGTCGTAGTTTCAAAGTCATCAAAACGTAATTTAACAATAAGAGCTTTTGTATTCAGTTTTTGTTTCTTTTTAGCACGCTCTAGTCGGCGTAATAATTCATTATACAAATCAGGTAGCTCTAACAGGCATGATTCGAGATTGGGCAGATCCGTTTGGAAGGTATCTTCTACACTAAGAGACTTGCGTATCCAGTGATTTTGTACAGGGCGATTATCTATACCCTGACTGTAATGATAGAGTGATTCAGAAAAGCTACCGAAATGTATTTTTAATTCACTTAATCCTAAGTCAAATAAATCCTTGCAAGTAGATAGGCCGAGTGATTCCATCTTTTTTGCAGTGACTTTACCTACGCCAGAAATCGCAGTTACAGGTAACTCTTTTACAAAATCTAAAACTTGATCGGGTGTAATTACTTTCTGGCCATTGGGTTTGTTCCAATCACTGGCTACCTTCGCTAAAAATTTATTGGGTGCTATGCCCGCAGATGCCGTTAATCCTTGTGAATTAAATATTTTTTGGCGAATTTCTTTCGCCATTAATGTAGCGCTACCATTACAAAAATCTGTATTTGTTACATCGAGATAGGCTTCATCTAATGACAACGGTTCGATGAGATCAGTGTATTGCTGAAAGATTGCATGGATTTCGGATGATACAGATTTATATAAGTCCATGTGAACGTCTGTAATAACAAGCTGTGGACAGGCTCTCACAGCGCGTGACATCGGCATGGCAGAATGAACACCAAACTTACGTGCTTCATAATTACAAGCGGCAACGACGCCACGTGAGTTAGCAGCGCCACCAACGGCGACAGGCTTTCCTTTTAAATATGGATTTTCACGAACCTCAACAGCCGCAAAAAAGCAGTCCATATCAACGTGGATGATTTTACGTTGTTTGACCTCAGAATTATCTTTAATGGAGTGTTTTTGATCCATCAAGATTGGGTGTATTTGGTAGACTGAAAGAATCATCTTCGATAAAGATTCTTTTTAAATCGATATCATCAATATTATATTTAGTATTACAAAACTCGCAATCAACACTGATTGATCCATGTTCTTTTAATAGTTCAGTTGCTTCTTTCTCACCGAGTGAGTAGATGGCACTATCTATTTTTTCTGGTGAACAGGTGCATTTAAACTTAATAGGTTGGGGATCATAGAGTCGCAAATCTTCTTCGTGATACAAGCGATGTAAAAGCTCTTGAGCATCTAGTGTGAGTAGTTCCTCATCTTTTAAAGTGTCTGCTAGTAGGGTTGCGTGATTCCAGTGGTCTTGATTACTCTTAATATCTGATTCACCGTCAGGTGGTAGGCTTTGTAGCATCATACCAGCCACACAATCATCATCGGCGGCTAGCCATAAACGAGTGCTTAATTGCTCTGATTGTGCAAAATATTCTTTTAGGCAGTCTGCAAGTGTTTCGCCATCCAGTGAAACTAAACTTTGATAGCGCTCGCCTTTGTTTTGTCCAGCTTTAGGATTGTTTTCAACACTGATAACCATTGTGCCTGCACCAAATAACTCATTGAATGTTGCACCTTTGGGTAACTCACCGTTCCAATGTGCGATAGCGCGAACAGTGCCTTCGGAGCTTGCCTGAACAACAAGCATAGTGACGGGTTGTGTGCCACGAATCTGCAATATCAAAGAACCATCAAACTTTAAAGATTCGGCTAATAAGCTAATGGCAGCCAGTGCTTCACCTAAAACATGGCGCAATGGTTCAGGGTAGTCGGCTGTTTTCTGTATTTCTTTCCAAGTGGTTTTTAGGCTTACCCATTCACCACGCACATGGAGGTTTTCTAATGAGAATCGATGTAATTTGTCTGACATTTTGTAAGTTATCTAAGGCTTAATATATAGATTTTACTCCTAGTAAACTCATATCACAAAGTAATAAAAGTCTGCTACACTCGATTCATGTTTATGATAAAAACCCACTCATGCAAACTCTGGCTGATTATTAAGTTAATCGTAGCCGATGGTGTGTCACACGTTTAAATATTCACAGGCTGCGGGAATCTCCCAAAGCTTATTTATGATTCCTGCAGTTTCTCCTTAAAGTTTGGAATCACATATGAAAAAATCTACCTCTACAGAGCAAAGCAATCAAACTAGTGTAAAAAGTACAAATGATAAATTCCGAACAGGCATTTTCTTTGCTATCGCAGGCACGGCATTATTTTCGCTCAAATCCATTTTTGCAAAACTAGCATTTATTGAAGGCATTGATGCCACTACGCTGGTGACACTTCGTATGGTTATAGCATTTCCTTTTTATGTGGTGATTTTGATTTATGCGATTAAGACACGCCCTGAGAAAGCTGCGCTATTAACGAAGCGTGATGGTTTGATGATTTTTGGTTTGGGTTTTTTGGGTTATTACCTTGCATCGTATTTGGATTTTCAGGGTTTGTTTTATATATCCGCTCAACTTGAGAGGCTAACCTTATTCACCTATCCCATCATGGTTGCGCTACTAAGTTGGGTGTTTTTTCGTGAAAAAATAACGATGAGAATAATGGCATCACTGGCGATTAGTTATGCGGGTGTGAGTTTATTATTTTTTAACGAAACACCCACGGAAAACATGACCCAAAGCCAAATAGCCTTAGGCACTAGCTTGGTTGCCTTAGCGGCATTTAGTTTTGCCATTTATCTTATTTTTAGTAAGGCATTTGTTTCACGTTTGGGTAGTTTGATATTTACGAGCCTTGCGATGTCATCGTCAATGGTATTTATACTCATTCAATTCTTTGCGACTCACGAGTTGGAAGATTTAAATGTATCAGGCAAAGTCTGGTTCTTATGTTTATTGTTGGCAGTGTTTAGCACGGTGATTCCTAGCTTTTTTACCAGTGAGGCAATTAACCGTATTGGTGCTACCAAAACTAGCATTATGGGGAGTGTTGGCCCTGTGATGACCATTTTTTTAGCGGTTAATTTGTTGGGTGAAGAATTTGGTTTGCCACAAATTGCAGGTTTGATATTGGTTGTGCTTGGGGTAAGTTTTTTACGAAAGAGCTAATTAGTAAAAATGTCTTCCGTTAGAGTGATAACTCACGATCAAGTTGTTCTAGTCGCTCAGGCGTACCAATATCGCGCCAGTCACCTGTAAAAGATTCACCGCTGACTTTGTTGTTATCCATCGCTTCTCGTAATAGAGGGGCAAGTTGGCGCTTGCCTCGGGGTAAATCTTTAAATAAGTTAGGATGGTAGTAGCCGATGCCACTGAATGTGAGTTTATTCCCACCTTCTGTTTTTATGCGTTGATTGACCAGAGCAAAATCACCACCAATATTATGTTCAGGGTTTTTTACTAATACTAGATGAGCGAGATTTCCAGCTTTCAATGGACTTGTGCTGTGGTATTCATAGTCACACCAAACATCGCCATTGACGACTAAAAAGGCTTCGTCCTTAAAAAAGGACAGTGCCTTGATAATGCCACCAGCAGTTTCTAATGCGCCATCTTCCTGTTCATCCGAATAGTGAATTTTTACACCAAACTGTGAGCCATCGCCTAATGCTTTTGGAATTTGATCTCCCAGCCATGCAATGTTGATAATGATGTCGTTGAAGCCCACATTTTTAAGTTTTTCAATGTGCCAAACAATTAATGGTTTTCCGCCAACTTTTAATAATGGTTTTGGTGTGTGGTCGGTGAGTGGTCTCATTCGAGTACCGTGACCAGCGGCGAGAATCATTGCCTTCATGGTTTACCAATCGTGTCGGGAATACCCCACTCATTAAACAAATCAACCAAAGGTCGTGTTAGCGGATATTTATTAGCAACTTCCATTACATAGTGAAGAGTAAGCGGTAGATCATCCAAGTAGTTGGTTTTTCCATCGCGGTGATTAAGTCGAGCAAAGATACCTAAAACTTTGATATGGCGTTGTAAGCCCATGTAGTCAAACCATTGGATAAAAGTTGCATCAGGTACTTTGTGCATTAGCTCAGTATCTTCTGCCTGTTGTTTGAAATTTAAGATCCACGTAGCAATTTTTTCATTTGGCCAGCGGATATAACAGTCTCTTAACAGCGAAACAAGGTCATAGGTTATGGGGCCAAGTATTGCATCTTGATAATCAATGATTCCAGGGTTGTTTTTGCCTGTTTTTATTAGCCCCCCCCCCTCTTTTTCGCTGTTTTGTATATTTTTTATAGGTTTTATATCACCTAAAAACATCAAATTTCGGGAGTGATAATCACGGTGAACAAAGACTTGAGGTTGTTGCAGCACTGAAGCGGTGATAACAGCCAGTGTTCTATCAATTATTTTTTGTTGATCAGTGCTTGGTGTGATTTTAAGGTGCGCTTTTAAAAACCACTCGGGCATTAATTGCATTTCTTGCTGTAGAATTGCATCGTCATATTCTGGTAAGCCGTCGGTATTCGCGACTTGGATTTTTAGCAGTGCATTGAGGGCATCGCCATAAAGTTGATCAGCCGTTTGTTCATTCAATACACCAAGATAGGGTGTGTTGCCAAAATCTTCTAGTAATAAAAAGCCTTGTTCTAAATCTTGTCGGATAATTTGGGGTGCATGAACACCTGCGTCGCGTAGACGTTTTGTTACATCAATAAAAGGAGTGCAATCTTCTTGCTCTGGCGGTGCATCCATTGCGATGGTGCTTGTGTGTTTGTTGTTGCCAGAGTTGTCAAGGGTGTTATCAATAACACGAAAATATCGACGAAAGCTGGCATCAGCAGAGGCAACTTCAATGGTTGCGTTAGGTGCTTCTTGGTGAATCCAATGGCTTAGTTTTTCTAGACGGGTGTCGTTGCTCATTTTTTATTGTGGTTCTCGTACAAAACAGCGAAAAAGAGGGGGGGTGGCTAATAAAAACCGACTAAATAATGCCTTTATAGGTGTTATTTAGTCGGTTTTTAGCATAATCCTGAATCCGTGACTTCGCTTACGCCCTGTTGCCCGCATTGAAGTCACGGATTCAGGGTAATTATTTAAAACCAAGCTTTTTAAAGATATTTGCTGCTGGGCAAAAACCTGTAAATGAAGATTGTAATAAGTTAACACCAACAAATACTGTTAGCCACACAAAGTTAGAGTTTACGTAATAAGTGAGTGCTAAACTAATAAGCACCATTGAGCCTGCCATTGCAGTTACTGCATTACCAACTGTCATAATTTTCTCCTGTATTTTATATTAAAATTAAATTCTAAAATTTTATCGTTCATCAAGCGCTACATAATCACGCGGCATTGCTCCGTTATAAAGCTGACGTGGACGACCAATACGTGATTCGGGATCTTGTACCATTTCATTCCAATGGCTTATCCAGCCAACGGTACGTGACATTGCAAAAATCACTGTAAACATATTTAACGGGATGCCCATAGCTAATAAGATGATACCAGAATAAAAGTCCACATTGGGGTAAAGATGACGTGATACAAAGTACTCATCTTCAAGCGCGATTTGCTCTAATTCCATCGCAGTATCAAATAGCTCTTGATACTCATTACCTTCACCAAGGTGCTCTAATAAATCATGACAAGTTTGGCGAATAATCACAGCGCGTGGGTCATGATTTTTATAAATGCGATGACCAAACCCCATTAAACGGAAGTTGTTCGATTTGTCTTTTGCGCGGTCAATATAATATTGAACATCATTATCAGATTCAGCAATATCTACCAACATACGGATAACTGATTCATTTGCGCCACCATGAGCTGGCCCCCACAGTGAGGCGATGCCAGCTGATACTGCGGCAAATGGATTCGCCTCTGAGCTTCCTGTTAAGCGCACGGTTGAGGTTGATGCATTTTGTTCGTGATCAGCATGTAAAATCATAATCAGATCAAGTGCTTTTGCATAGTACGGATCGGGCGTGTAAGGCTCGGTAGGCATACTAAACATCATGTGTAAAAAGTTTTCGGAATAGCTTAAATAATTTTTCGGATAGGTGAAGGGCAAGCCATTGGCATAACGAAAACTCCAAGCTGCTATAGTGGGCATTTTGGCAATTAACTGATGCGCAGCAATCATGCGATGCTCAGCGTTATGTATATCAATATCATCATGATAAAAAGAGGATAGTGCACCAACCACGCCAACCATTATCGCCATTGGGTGGGCATCACGACGAAAGCCGCTATAAAAGCGTTTGAGAGCCTCATGCAACATTGTGTGACAGGTGATTATAGTGGTGAACTGTTTGAGCTCTTTTTTGTTAGGCAATTCGCCATCAAGCAATAAATAACAAGTTTCTAAAAAGTTGCTGCTTTCAGCCAATTGTTCAATAGGGTATCCACCGTACTGTAGAACACCTTCTTCACCATTCAAATAAGTGATAGAACTACGGCAACTCGCCGTCGATAAAAAACCAGGGTCGTAAGTAAAATAACCCAACTGTTTATAAAGCGTACGCACATCAATTGTCGGCGTGCCGTTAGTAGGGCGTAAGATAGGTAACTCGATGGATTTTCCTGTCGAATTATCGGTGAGGGTAATCGTTTCTTTTTTACTCATTCTTTATTGCTCGGTTATCGCTCATGCTTCATAAGAAAATAAGGGCACGCAGTTTACCAGATTTTTGATGTGTGTGGTTCATGTACACAATATATACGGTATTATAGTGCACTTAGTTGTATAAATTTGAGAGATCTAATGAAGAAGTTTTTAGTAAGTGCCTTAATTGTAAGTGCAGTGATAATAACGCTATTTTGGTTTTTATCTGGTAATGAAAAAGAAAATAAAGCAGTGGCGGCAGCGAATTTACCGTGGCAAGTTAGCACAACGACAAATGGCGCAACCCATGTTTTAGGTGTGGATATTGGCGAAACAACCTTTAAAGAGCTTATGTTTAAGTTAAGGTTGTTAGCAGAGCCGGCATTATTTGAGACCCCCGAAGGGCGTTTATTTTTAGAAGCGAACTTCGGCAAAAAGAAATTTGGTGTTTTAGAGGCTCGCCTCATTGCTGAGATGGATGCTGATCAAGGTGTTTTTAAAAAAATGAAAGATGAGAATGCGGGGCGCGACTCAACCCCCAGCAATCATTGGAAATATAGCTTATCGGTTAAAAGTACACAAATCGCCAATGATTTAAGAGTATGGCGTTTAGTTTATTTACCCGTTGCAGATTTTGAGCTAAAACAAATGAAATTCTTCGGTGAGCCAGAAGAGAAAATGGTAGTCAGCAATAGCGCACAATATTGGCTTTACCCTAAAAAAGGCATGGCGCTCTTGTGGGACAAAGAAGGCAAAGAAATATTTTATTATGCTGCTTCAAAAGACTTCTCACGTTTGAAAAAATCCCTGCCAACTGAAGTTGTTATCGTGAAGCCGTAGTTAATATGTCGCACTCAATACCGTTCTGGAAAGAAAAATCATTAACAGAAATGACGCGAGATGAATGGGAAAGCCTCTGTGATCACTGTGGAAAATGCTGTCTAACAAAACTAGAAGATGAAGCTAATATTGGCTCGGTTTACTACACCAATATCGTCTGTGATCTATTTAATAAAAGCGATGGAAGTTGCACAGATTATTGGAATCGAGAAACACTCGTGCCAACCTGTATTCGCCTCACGCAAGATAATTTAGATCAAATTGAATGGCTTCCACCAAGTTGTGCTTATCGTAGAATTATGGAAGGGCGCGGTTTGGCCAAATGGCATCACCTTGTTTCTGGCGATAAAAATACGATTCATGAAACAGGTAATTCAGTGCTGGGTAAAGTAGTTTTTGAAAAAGAGGTGAACGAAGAAGATTTTGAAGAGCATATTGTCACATGGCCATTAAAGTGAGCAAAAACTTAGAGGTAGTTCGTTTAGATAAGTGGCTTTGGGCATCGCGATTTTTTAAAACTCGAAAGAATGCTGTCGAAGCAATTAGTGGTGGCAAAGTACACCTCAATGGCGCACGGACTAAACCATCACGTAATATCCATATCGGTGACGAGCTGGATATTACCCGTGATAATTACCGCTATCATGTAGAGGTTATTGCGTTAAACGATAAACGTCGTCCCGCAAAAGAAGCACAACTGCTGTATCAAGAAAGTGAAAAAAGTATTCAAGCCCGAGAAAGTGAGCGCGAAATGAGGAAACTAAATAGCGCAAGCGTGCATCAAGCAGATAAAAAGCCCAATAAAAAAGAACGTCGGCAAATCAATAAATGGCGAGATCGTTAATTTCTAATCCAGCTCTTTAGATTTATATTCCTCTAGCTCATCGGGTAAACGCTTGATAGGAATATCATGTCCTTGTGAGTTTACAAAGCGGCGAATAATAATAAATTTTTCCACTGGTGGTTTGCGTTCTAGTAGATGTGAAAAATGGTTCATGTTTTTTTGTTCAGCATAAAATTGTACGGCATTCATCCATGCCCAATCATATCCCATTGTTAAAATACTAAAGACTTTGAAAAAGCGTTTGTTGTTTGTACTTCCTGCAACAACAAAAATAGGCGCGTAGTATTTTCTGGTCTCGCCAGCACGAAATTTAGTATCAATACGAAATTTCATTTTAATGCCAGAAACACCTGTATTAAAGATAGAAGAAGCAAAGTTTCTAACCTCTTTGCATTCTAATGTTTTTTCATTAGAAATGAGTTTTCGCTCAAAATTCCATTCGGCATTAATTTGTTTAGCTTGCTTTTCAAGGGCATCAAGTTCGGTTTTTTTGCTAATACCTCGGGCATTAAAATACTTTTGTCTGTATTTATCTCCTACCAATACAGCTACGCGCCAACCGGTGAATCCTGCTTTGTGGTCACCTTCCTTGTATTCGTAAATACTCATTACTTTCTGTCCACTTAATCGAATAATTATGAAGTTTATGGCGTATGATAAAATATGCAATACTTTTGTTTTAATCGCATCAATCAAGCACACCTATTTATTAATATATACCGTCATAAAAAATGTATTTATCACGCTCTAATATTACAGAATTACGTACGAAAATAGAAAAACAACAAGGTTTTCAGGTTGCTATCGTTCCAATGCAGCCTGCGACCTTTCTAAATGTAAGAATTGCCACGGATTCTCTTTATAAATCTTTAAAGGATGCAGGAATTAGTGTGTTAGTTGATGATAGAAATAAAAAGCCAAATAATAAATTTGAGGTCGTTAGTTTTTTAAAAATACGCCATCGTGTAGTGATTTCTAGCCGTAGTATTTCGGCGGGTGTTTTTGAGTATAAAGATTTAGAAACCGATTATTTTGAAAAAGTTCCAGAGAAAGAAATAGTAGATTTTTTGCTGAAAATGATCATTTAGATAGTTATGGTTTATACGTTTAAAGAGTGAGATGAATTACCAAAATATTTTTTGAACTTAAATACAAATAAAAATTGCATTTCCTTAAGAATCTCCTATATCACGTTTGAGGATACGTTCACGCCCATTTTTTCTGGTGTGGTATCCCATTCATTTAATAATATATAGGCATTTTCAAATGACACTTAAAGATAATAGCGCCGATGTCACACTACGAATATTCGATGCGCTTTCTATCAATGCTTCTCATAAAGACGAGAATTTATCTTGGCTGCAAAAGGAGATGCACCCGCTATTTTTCACCCTCAATAGAAATGAGGTTGAAGCACTCTCGCTACTGACAAATAGCTTACAGCATATGCAATATCATAAGAGAATGTTGCTGCTTGATAAACCTGAGGTATCAATAATTGCTCAACTAAAGTCGAGTGGCTCCTTGTATAAAACACTGCAGGAAATGCCTGAAAAAGATATATCCTATTCTGAAATTACAACATCATGCTCCACTTTGCCAAACAGTGAAAAAGGTTTGGAGGTTTTACGTTTTGACTATTTACGTAAACAGAACAGTGATGTTGTAGAGCTAATGAGAAAGGTTGATATTCCAGACTCGACTCTTCAATCAGTTTTAAATGAATTGAAGCATATATCTTCTGAATATTTGGAAGATGATGTTTTAGCCATGCTGAAAATGTTAATGGTAAATAATTCAGAATACGTCAATGTCTCACCAGCACGACGGATTGCGCGACTATTAAATCTCTTTTATCAGACAAAATTAAATGAAGGCATTCACTTAGACTTGCAAGTGTTGGATTCAAAAACAGAGGGTTATCAAGAAAATAAAACAGAATATAGGCTTTTATTTGGTATAGCCAATCCACCCAGTAAAGGCTTTTTAGTGCAGATTTTGGAGGTCTTTAATAGACTTCATATCACGGTAAATCGCTCTTATAGTTTGACCTTAAGTAATGGTATCAGCCCTTACTTTTTATCAACGTTTTATATATCAAGTAATGAAGATAAAGAAATAAACAAGAGCTCTGATTTTTATCAAATGCTTCAACGTGAACTATACAACACTCAAATACTGTCGTTGAATTCAAGCAGCTACTCTGCGTTATTAAACTCAGGTCTCACATCAGGCCCTGATGCTAGTTTAGTCAATGCGATGATCAGTTTTTGCCATACAAACCTTTCACATAATAATCCAGATAGTTTTGCACTCGATGGTATTACTAGAGCCTTTCATAATCATCCAGAAATAACGACTTTAATATTGGCCTACTTTCATGCTCGTTTTAACCCTGACTTATTAGAAAGAGAGAATCATTGCTTAAATGCACTGAACGGTGTCACCAATGCGGTTAATGACTTTAACTCTGGGCGAAAACACTTGGATAAATTTCGCCGAACAATATTTCATTGTGCCTTGTCATTTATTAAAAACACTTTAAAAACAAATTTTTACGTACCTGAGAAGCATGCCTTATCTTTTCGACTTGATCCTCAATATTTAGATGATTTGGATGATAAGTTTACAGAGGATTTACCCAGTGATCGCCCTTATAGAATTACCTTTTTCTATGGTAGAAATGGTACGGCATACCATATAGGATTTTCAGATATTGCGAGAGGAGGCTGGAGAACAATCATTACTCAAGGGAGGGATGATTATGTCACTAGCGCAAACAGTATGTTTAAAGAAAACTACGTGCTTGCGCATACTCAGCACCTGAAAAATAAAGATATTTATGAGGGTGGTTCGAAAATGGTAGCGGTGTTACGTGCAACCGAGGGTGGAGATAAAGAAACAATAAATCAACAGCTTTATAAATTGCAGTTTAGTTTTATCAATGCCTTTTTTGATCTTTTTGTAACAGAAAATGGAAAGGCAAAAGACTCTAGAATTGTCGATTATTATGGAGAAGACGAACCGATAGAGCTAGGCCCAGATGAGAATATGCATGATGTCATGATTGAGATTATTGCTCAGCAGGCGAAAAAAAGATCATACATTCTAGGTTCGGGCGTTATGTCGAGCAAACGCATAGGCATCAATCATAAAGAGTACGGAGTAACATCGCTCGGAGTTACACGCTTTGCTGAAGTAACCTTGAAAGCATTGGGTGTTGATATGCACACTGACGAATTTAGCGTGAAACTCACAGGTGGCCCAAATGGAGATGTAGCCGGCAATTGTATGAGGTTGTTGTTGGAGCGTTGCCCAAAAGTGAAGATAAAACTCATTATTGATGGCTCAGGTGCATTATTTGACCCTGAAGGGCTTGATCATCAGGCTTTATCAGCCGTGATATTGCAATCAGATTTGGATGGTTTTGATTCAAGTGTTTTGCATGAAGGTGGCTTTTTACTTTATCGCAATGAAACACAAAAAGAAGGGATGTGTGTTTTACATAAGAAAGAAATAATGCAGAGCGATGGCTTGCAAGAACAATGGGTATCTAATGATAGCTTTCACAAAGTATTTGATTCGCTCCCATTTACGGTGCAAGCAGATTTATTTATCCCTGCAGGTGGTCGTCCTGAAACCATTGATGGGGATAATTATAATCAGTATTTTGATGACAAGGGAGAGGCAAGCGCAAAAGTAATAGTGGAGGGTGCAAATTCGTATATCACGCCAGATGCACGCTTAGAATTACAGCGCCGTGGTGTTGTTATCATGCGTGATGCATCAGCAAATAAGTGTGGTGTCATCTCATCCTCCTACGAAATTATTGCGAATCTTCTTTTAAGTGATGAAGAGTTTTTAGCGAATAAAAAAGACTATGTTGAGGATGTGATTTGCATTTTAAATGCAATGGCAGAGAGAGAAGCCAGCTTGATTATAGGGCGTTATATTGAAAGTAATTTCACCGTGTTTTGTACCGACAGCTCTAACAGTATTAGTCGAGAAATTAACAATCACTATGCGCGTATTTTTGATTATTTCCAGGCGAATCCAGAGCTATGTGATAAGCCACAATACTTGAATGCAATGCTATTACATATGCCAAAACTTATTGGCGCTAATGCAGACTTTAAAAGCCGTATCCAAGGCTTGCCAGATAAAGTTAAGTATGCCATTTTAGCGAGCAAGCTAGCATCAGCCATGGTTTACGATGCAGATGGCAATAGTTTATATGAAGGTATGATAAATTCTCAGCTTGAGTCATTCCCCGTTTTTTCTTCTATGATTAGTAATAAATAATCAGATGAAAATGAAGTTGCTTTAGCCACTCTTGTTTGACGCAAATATTTATTAGGTTTATAGTTGGCTTAACGCGCCGATTTGACTTTGTTAAGAAACAGCTTGCAGGCGCTTTATAAATTTTGCTAAAGCGTGGTGAAAAGAATTTTAAAACCCGCTTAGTTTTTTGGCGGGTTTTTTTGTGCCTGCGAATTAATATAATTAAGAGAGAATAAAAGATGGATGATTTTAACTTCGATACATTAGCCATAAGAGCGGGGCAGGTACGCAGTAATTTTCAGGAGCATTCTGAGGCGATTTACCCGACTTCGAGTTTTATCTTTAAAAGTGCCGAAGAGGCTGCTGCGCGTTTTTCGGGCGAAGAAGAAGCGCACTTTTATACGCGTGTTTCTAATCCGACTGTTTCGTGTTTTCAAGATCGTTTAGCGGCGCTTGAAGGTGGTGAGATGGGCTTGGCAACGTCGACTGGAATGTCAGCCATTCTGGCGGTTATGCTTGGTACGCTGAAGGCAGGAGATCATGTGTTGAGTTCTCGTTCAATTTTTGGCACGAGCACAATCCTGTTTACCAATATTCTTGCTAAATTTGGTATTGAATTTGATTTCGTTGATCTCTCAGATCTTGATGCATGGAAAGCATCCATCAAATTAAATACCAAGTTACTGTTTGCAGAGACACCTTCAAACCCGATTACCGAATTGGTGGATATTAAAGCGTTGGCTGAAATTGCTCATGCTAGTGATGCTTTATTAGTGATTGATAATTGTTTTTGTACGCCAGCACTACAAAAGCCACTGGCATTAGGCGCAGATATTGTAGTGCATTCAGCTACTAAATATATTGATGGTCAGGGTCGTTGTATGGGCGGTGCTATTGTGGGTAAAAAATCTGTTATTGGAGAAGGTATATTTGCAGTTTTGCGAAGTGGTGGCGTTACCATGAGCCCGTTTAATGCTTGGGTATTTACCAAAGGTTTAGAAACACTAAATTTACGTATGAAAGCACATTGTGATAATGCGCTGGCATTGGCTACGTGGTTACAAAGCCAAGATGTTGTGGAAAAACTTTATTACCCCGGTTTGACGGATCACCCACAACATGATTTAGCAAAACAGCAACAAAAAGGCTTTGGTGGCATTGTTTCGTTTGTTGTAAAAGGCGGAAAAGACGCAGCTTGGAATATTGTGAATAATTTAACGATGCTATCGATCACCGCAAATCTTGGCGACACCAAAACAACGATAACGCACCCTGCAACCACAACACACGGGCGTTTATCGCAAGAACAACGTGATGATGCGAATATTTCTGATGGACTTTTACGTTTATCGGTAGGTTTGGAGGATATAAATGATATCCAGAATGATCTAGCGCGTGGTTTTAAGTGATATGAAAATACAAAACGTCGAAAAAAGGGGGGGGTGGGCTTATAAAACTCCTCTTTTGATGCTTTAAAAGGGACTTTAAGATAATGAAAAGTCCTCGTGAAGATATTTTGGCTATGTTTCAGGCAGGCTTGGATGCTGTTTCTGGTACAACGGTTGTTGAAAATGAATTAACAACGAAGAAATATGATGATTACTCTCATTTCATAGCCATTGGAAAAGCTGCTGAGGCGATGCTGTCGGGTGTTTCTGAAAATCAGATCAAAAGTGCATTGTTGATATCTAAACATGGACATATTAGTGAGCAATTTTCTAAAAATAATAAGATTAAGTGTATAGAGTCAGATCATCCTGTTCCTAAAAGCGCCAGTATTGAAGCAGGGTATTCTTTAATTCAGTATCTAAAAAATCTTCCAGATGATGAATCCGTATTATTTCTCATATCGGGTGGTACATCTGCTTTGGTAGAGGTTTTACAAAATGGCTGGGATTTAAAACAACTGCAAGCATTAACCGATTACCTTTTGGCGAATGCTTATTCGATTGATAAGATAAATACAGTTCGCCGTCGGCTTTCTAAAATTAAAGGCGGTGGATTGTGGTCATACCTTGGCAATCGTGAAGTGAGTTGCTTGATGATTTCTGATGTGCCTGATGATGATCCTGCGGTTATAGGTTCTGGTTTATTGTTTCCTGTTGAAGATAATACGTTGCCAGAACTTCCTACAGAATGGTCTGAAAAACTGGGTGGGTCTACTCAAATCAGTGTGCCTGATAGTTTTAGCTGGAAAATGGTTGCTTGTTTGGAAGATGCTAAAAAAGCAGTCGCAGTAAAAGCACACTCGTTAGGCTATCAAGTAAAAATAATGACAGACTTCTTACAAGGTGATGCGAGTGATGAAGCTAAGAATTGTGTAAAAACCTTAGAAGAAAATAAAAATACTGTTTGTATATGGGGCGGAGAGACAACCGTAATACTCCCTAAAAATGCAGGCAAAGGCGGGCGAAACCAACACTTAGCATTATCTGCGGCTATCGCAATGGATGGCTGTGGAAATGCCCATTTATTGGCGGCAGGTACAGACGGTTCGGATGGAATGACAATGGCTACAGGTGCAATCGTTGATGGTTTAACTGTTCAACAGGGTAAGCAACTAAACTTGAATGCAGTGGATTATCTAGTCCATGCAGATTCCAATAGTTTTTTTAAAGTGACTGATAATTTAATCACTACAGGTGCAACAGGGACGAATGTTATGGATTTAGTAATAGGTACTTATAACCAATAATAAACAGGCATAAAAAAGCCCCGCATAAAGCGAGGCTTTTTAAATACTTTTAAGAACTATAAAGTTCTAAGTCGATTAAGACTTTGTAGCAGCAGCTTTTTGTGCAGCTTCGATGCGCTTTAGCATTTCAGCAGCTTGTTTAGCTTGTGCTTCCCACTGTGCTTTAAGCATAGTGTAGTCTTGTGTAGCAACTGTTGCTGTTGGAGCAGTACCAGAAAATGATGGGTTGAAACCTGCAGGTGCGAAGTTGCTAGTTGTAGCAGCGCCGTTAGAACCAGCAACGTTAGAACCGTTAGCAAGACCATTACCAGCCATGTTAGTTGCACCGTTAGCATTTGCAGCAGTGTTACCAGCGCCTTGACCGTTTCCAGTTAGGTTGCCAGCAGTATCCATGTTAGTTCCGCCCTTTCCTTTGAAAGAGATAGAGAAGTTAACTTCGCCGTCTGCGTCGCCTTTACCTGTTCCCCAGCCTGTTCCGTTAGCTTGTGCGTTACCAGCACCGTTACCAGCAGTTGTTCCATTAGCAGCACCGTTACCGTATGCATTTCCGTTACCCATGCCGTTATTGAATCCGTCGAACCAGTTTGCAGAAGCAGTTCCAGTTAGAGCGATAAGAGCAGTCAAAGTGATAGCTTGTAATTTCATGATAAGTTCCTTTTTGATGTGTGTGTTAATAAATAAAAGCG
>JALSLX010000164.1 GCA_026988095.1 Thiotrichaceae bacterium | reverse complement strand
CAGGTATCAGGGAAGGCAATGCCATCCCGCGCTTGGATAACAGGTGACATTTTCTCTAAGTTTATTTGATGCATGATGCCGTTTCCAGCAGGTATTACATCGACATTCTTAAAGGCCGTTTTACACCATTCTATAAATTCAAATCTGTCTTTATTGCGTCTATCTTCAATGGCACGGTTCTTTTTAAAGGCATCGGGGTCAAAACCCGCAGCTTCAACGGCTAATGAATGATCAACAATGAGTTGAGTAGGTACAACAGGGTTGACCTTAGATGGATCTCCGCCTTGATCTGCAATGGCATCACGCAAACCAGCCAAATCAACCAAGGCAGTTTGTCCTAAAATATCATGACAAACTACACGAGCAGGATACCAAGGAAAGTCTAGGTCTTGCTTGTTTTCGATTAACTGTTTTAAAGCATCAGTCAACGCTTCAGGCTTGCAACGACGTACTAATTGCTCTGCTAAAATACGAGAGGTGTAGGGTAGTTTGCTATAAGCTCCTTGCTGTATATCGTCGATAGCTTCTCTTGTATCAAAATAATCAAGATTAGTGTTAGCTAAGGGCTTACGGTATTTTGTGTTTACTGAACTATTCATAAAAGCACCATTAACACCGTTCCGATAATGGAATGAATTCTAGATTTTCAGGACCTGTGTAATTAGCAGAAGGGCGAATGATTTTTCCATCTTCACGTTGTTCTATCACGTGCGCACCCCAACCACTGGTACGAGCGATGATAAATAAAGGTGTAAACATATCAGTGGGTACGCCCATTTGGTTATACGATACGGCAGAAAACCAATCTAAATTGGGAAACATCTTTTTCAAATCCCACATCGTGGTTTCAAGGCGATCAGCAACGTCGTACATCAAAGTGTTTCCATTCTCTTCAGATAAGCTTTTTGCCACTCTTTTGATGACAACATTACGGGGGTCGCCCGTGGTGTAAACAGGGTGTCCAAAACCAATAATGATTTCTTTGCGCGCAACGCGTTCACGAATATCAGTTTCTGCTTCATCAGCTGATTGGTAACGTTGCTGAATTTTAAAGGCAGCTTCATTGGCTCCACCGTGTTTTGGCCCGCGTAATGCACCAATACCACCGGTAATGCAGGAGTGCATATCTGATTCAGTGCCTGCAATAACACGCGCTGCAAAGGTTGAAGCATTAAATTCATGCTCTGCGTATAAAATGAGTGAAACGTGCATGGCTTTTACCCACGATTCTTTGGGTTTTTCACCGTGTAGCAAATGTAGAAAATGACCACCAATAGAATCATCATCAGTTTGTAATTCTATGCGTTTGTTGTTGTGACTAAAGTGATACCAATAGACCAGCATCGAACCAAACGATGCCATGAGGCGATCAATAATATTACGCGCCTCATCTTCTGGGTGATCATCACTTTCGGTTTCTAAACAACCTAAAATAGAACAGCCTGTGCGCATTACATCCATCGGATGTGCTGATTTTGGGATTTGTTCTAGCGCGGTTTTAACCGCATCAGGTAAATCACGCATTGACTGTAGTTTGATTTTGTAAGCATCTAATTCGGCTTGATTAGGTAATGAACCATGCACAATTAAGTGGGCAATTTCTTCAAATTCAGCTTGCTCGGCAAACTCTAAAATATCATAGCCACGATAATGTAAGTCGTTTCCTGTTACGCCCACGGTACAAATAGCGGTATTGCCAGCCATTGTTCCTGATAGAGCGACTGATTTTTTAGGTTTAAACCCAGAAGCTGTTACGTTGTTCATATTGTTTGTGTTGCTCACTATGCATCCTCCTGTTTTTCATCAGAGAAAAGTTGATCAAGTTTTTGCTCATATTCGTGATAGCCCAAAAAGTCATAAAGCTCCATACGTGTTTGCATGGAATCGACAACGGCTTGTTGTGTTCCATCATCTAAAAGGTGTTGATAAACATTGAGTGCCGCTTTGCTCATCGCTCTAAATGCACTTAATGGATATAGCGCCAAATCAACACCAACAGAAGCTAGCTCTTCCGTTGTAAAGAGCGGTGTTGCGCCAAATTCAGTAATATTTGCCAGAACAGGAACGCCCACTGCATCAACAAACTCTTTGTATTGCGATAGCTTGGTCATCGCTTCAGGAAAAATCATATCTGCGCCTGCTTCAACACAAGCAATGCCACGTTCAATGGCAGATTCCATGCCTTCAACGGCTAGTGCATCGGTGCGCGCCATAATCACGAAATCATCGTCAGTACGTGCATCAACAGCTGACTTTACGCGATCAACCATTTCTTGTTTTGAAATAATCGCTTTATTGGGGCGATGCCCACAACGCTTTTGCATAATTTGATCTTCAATATGAAAACCTGCCACACCAGCGCGAATCATCTCACGGGTACAACGCGCAATATTAAATGTGCCACCCCATCCTGTATCCACATCAACCAGTAAGGGCAGGGTGCTGGCATCGGTAATTCTGTAAGCATCTTCTAAGACATCTTTTAGTGTAGTGATGCCTAAATCAGGTGTGCCAAATGAACAGGCGGCGACACCACCACCTGAAAGATACAAAGCTTTATGGCCGACCTTCTCCGCCATAATGGCTGAATAGGCATCAACTGCACCGACAACTTGTAGTGGACTATTATCTGCTACTGCTTTACGAAAAGCTTTTCCTGTACTCATGATTTTCCCTCGGTGTTATCTATCATGTTGTTTTCATTAGATAAAAGAGTATTGACAATTTTCCAAGCGCCACTAATATGCCTACGCATTAAAAGCTCGGCAAGTTCTGAGTCACGGTTGGCAATTGCTTCGGTGATTTGTTGGTGTTCAGATAAAGCGCGGAGTGGGCGTTCTGGCGTTTGGCTTGAACGATGACGACACATACGAAGTAGCTGATAAAGCTCACTACTCAATAGATCCATCAGCCATTGATTATTGCTTGCTTTCGCTATGCGAAAATGGAAATCTAAATCCCCTTCTCGTTGAAAATATTCCTTACCCTTAGACTGATCAATTGTACTTTGATGGTTTTCAAGAAGTTGTTGAAGCTCAGCAATCTCTATATCAGACATTCGCGTTGCCGCAAGTCGTGCAGACATACCTTCTAAGGCTTCACGAACCGTATAAATCTCTTCCATCATAGAATGGGTGAGAGTAACAACGCGCGTACCTGCGCGTGGTTTACGGACTAACAAACGTATACCTTCTAGCCGGCGGATTGCTTCACGTAGTGGGCCACGACTAATGCCGTACTGTTTGGCAATGTCATCTTCAATTATTTTACTGCCTTGAGGTAGGTCGCCTTTTATAATTGCTTCTTTAAGTTCAGTAAATACTTGATCAGAAAGTGTTTGTCGATCAGAAATTGATGTAATGGAGGAAAGAGTCATTGTTAACAATATCGTTCTTAAATAGATTTATTGGTTGTTAATTTAGTCTATTTTCATATATTGTCAACAATCTGATTTTAATATTGATAATTAAAAAAGTGATAAAAATAAGAGCTAGCTCTCTCGGGTCACATCAACACTCGGTTTGCCGTCATCTGCGATTTCAACCAGCATCACAATCGGGCGACAACAAACCTCGCAATCTTCAACATATTCTTGTGAGCTTACAGAACAATCTACGGTTATTTCTATTACTTCCCAACAGTATGGGCATTGGATATCAACTGCTTCTAAACCGTTCATTTTTATGCCTCAGAGGTAAAAAAATGACTATACCAGCATTTTATGCAACACTATTGTAATGTTGCATTAGCTTTAATTTGAAGATCAACAATAAACTGATCATAGCTAGAAAATCCAGTTTTATTTAAGAACCCACCTAATAGTTTTATAGAAGCTTCAATGCCTCCTTCCTTTTCAGCTTCGATGAGCAATTTATAAATTGGCTTCATCGTATCTATAGCTAACTTGGGTGCGTAACGACGATAAGATGTGTAGCCTGCTATCTCTCCTTCATCATTAAGGTCTGCGGTTATATAGGCAAAGACCCAGTAGTAGCCACCATCTTTACGGAGATTTTTTACATAGCCGTAAAATTCATTATTTGCTTTTATATTATCCCATACCAATTGATAAGCTACTTTCGGCATATCAGGATGACGAATTAGATTATGGTTTGAGCCTAAAAGTTCTTCTTGAGTCCAGCCTGACATTTTGGTAAAAATATTATTACAGTAAGTGATAGTCCCTCTAATATCAGTTCTTGAAATAATGAGATCATTTCTATCAAACTCCATCTCTTCATCTGTTGTCAATTGAGGTGAGTCCGTTTTAGTAAATCTTTTTGCTAAAGAGTTATCTGTTTCTCTCCTTCCTATTTCCGCGTCTGACTTAATTCTAGATACTGCAGTTCGATCATGATTTTCACGTGGTGCTAAATCTGTATAACGCCTTTTCAATGATTGCATTGATGATACCCTAGTTATTATTTTTATAATTACTGCTACAAAACTTCTCGACAATCTAGGCTAAGCTAAAGTTTAAAATATATCCTCTCAAAATTGGATAGAAGGGGATTAACAAGTAGTTTAATTGACTTATGTCATTAAAATATCTAAAAGGTCTTTTTTTATAACAGGATGTGTAAGCACAGCATGTAGGGGCAATATCTCATTAAGTTTATCCACATATTGCTTCTCACTTTTATCAACAAATATTATCACTTTGGTTTTTGGTGAATAACGTTGCAGTGAATACAACATAACATCAAGATTACTGATATTGATACCTGCGTAGTTATTTCCATATCCATAGAAAAACTCTGCTGCAATGTAGTCAGGTTGCACCTTCTTAATTTTACTGATGAGTTTACGCATATGCTTGAAGCACAACTCTTCGATTCCTGCTTCATTATAAAGAGGCGTTAAAAAAGGATGTGTAGGGGATTCAATAATTGAGAATATGATTTGTTTTTTAGTCATAATTTTATTCAGTTAAACCGATGCATAATTTTCAGCGTGTTTTATCCAGCGATCTATTAATGGCTCAACACAATCAGGATATTGTTCTAGAATTGTTTGTGCAGCGTGTTGTACTTTTGGTAAAAGATGCTGATCTTCCATCAAATTAGCAATACGGAATTGTAATTCACCCGTTTGGCGTGTGCCAAAAACCTCACCGGGGCCACGTATTTCCAAATCTATTTTTGCAATTTCAAAACCATCGTTACTATTTCTTAAGGCTTCTAAACGTCGTTTTCCATTTTGTGAAAGAGGGCTTTGATACATGAGAACACAACTACTAGCTCTGCTACCTCGGCCAACACGACCTCGTAATTGATGTAATTGTGCCAAGCCTAAGCGTTCTGCATTTTCTATAATCATTAGTGATGCATTGGGCACATCGACACCGACTTCTATTACCGTTGTTGCAACTAATAAATGTAGTTCACCCGCTTTGAAGCTTGCCATGATTTCTTCTTTTTCATCAGATTTCATACGGCCATGAATCAATCCAATATTTAAACTTGGCAAGGCTTCTTTTAAGAGCTCCCATGTTTCTTCTGCATTTTGGCACTGTAATGCTTCTGACTCTTCAATAAGCGTACAAACCCAATATACTTGCGCTCCATCTTCACAGACACTATTAATACGTTCGACGAC
>JALSLX010000163.1 GCA_026988095.1 Thiotrichaceae bacterium | reverse complement strand
ATTAACCCTAGCTTTGAATGATGGCTCAGTAAAACAAATTCATGTGCGTGGTGGAGCTTATGTTGTTGGGCGACACGCAAAAGTCACTTTGGATAAAAAGACAGGGAATATTACGTCATTACTTGTCCTAAAGTCGTAGGAGAACATCCTAAATTGCTCATTTGGCATAGCAAATAGCCTGTAAGAAGGATCTTTTGACTTTAAAGACTAATATCAACGTATAAAACATCGAAAAAGAGGGGGGGTGGTTATGAAAACAGCCGTTAAAAGGCATATTTTATTGACCACCCCCCCTCTTTTTCGATGTTTTGTACGTGATTTTACGATTTAAGGTTAATACTTAGCCACAAACCCAGTGCAATACAGGCTCCACCGAGTAAATGATAGAGCTGGATACTTTCACCTAAGAAAAGCACGGCCATCAATGCGCCAAATAAAGGCATGAGATGTATGAATTGTCCGCCAGTGGCAGCGCCCAATTTTTGCATGCCATAATTCCATGCAAGATAGGCAAAAATGGATGGAAATATAGCGATATACGCTAGTGCTTTGATCATTCCATTATTCCATACAATGGGAGCCTCGTTAAATGGGTTAATCAGTAAGACGGGGATTAAAACAATTGTACCAATCACGAGCATAATGCCTAAAAAGGGTAATGGAGATATACCTTTTGGGCGTAAATATTTTAAAAATATGGAATATAAAGCCCAATCAAGTGCAGCTAAGAGCATCCATAGGTCGCCTTTGTTGATTGTTAAGTGTTTGATTATATTTATATCAAGCCGAGTAAGTATAACGAACACCCCCATTAATGAAACAAGTACGCCCAAAATTTGTTTGTTGGATATTTTCTCTTTAAAAAAAACTCCCATAATGATTAATATGAAAATCGGAATAAAAGAATTAAGCAGGGTAGCGTTGGTTGCAGTGGTGTATTGCAAAGCAATATAGGCCAGCGAGTTAAAAGCACTAATGCTTAAAACGGAAAGGAAAACTATCTTCCCAAAGTGTGCTTGGATAATCTTGCGTTGTTGCCACATTGGTTTTATTACAAAGGGTAGCAATATCAACATTGCTAAAAACCAACGCCAAAACGAGAGTGTGATGGGTGACAATTGAGCAGTGACGACAGCTCGGCCTACCACGAAATTTCCGGCCCAAAAAAGAGGCGGTAAAATCATAATGAAATAGGGCAAATATTTACTATTTAGAGTTTTTTTTAAGATCTCATTCATCATCTATCATGGCTCTCATTGTACGAGAAGCAAACTCACGACGATAAATTACCAGCGAAACAAAGATAGTTGCGAGGATAAACATAAACGGATGAATAAACCAAGCCATGGCAGCAAGTGCAAATTCGAAGCCTCTCATTCCTTCAATAAAATGTTGAGAAGAACGATTGAGCACGATGCCCAGATTATTAGCATAGGAAAATAGATCTTCATCGGTGTTGAAACTATCAGGTGCTGCGCCAATCATAATTACCGTGGAGTTAAATTGTCGTAATGACCATACTAGTTTAAAAAAGATATAAACAAAGATGAAAACCATGAGAAAAAGTTTAATCTTCCAAAAAGCAGCAGATACTTGTTGTGCGTAAGGGATATCATGAAATATTCTTAAGGCATCATCTACTACACCAAAAACGGCAATTAAACTGGCAAGTATTAAAATACTAGTTGATGCAAAGAAGGAAACGCTACGCATCAAATTACCCATTAGAGCAACATCTGACATACGATTATCGCGCTCTAATAGATTCAACATCCATTGATTGCGGTAGTTTTTTGAAATACTACTGAGGGTAAGCTTTTCATTGTCTTTTCTGTGTCTGCCAACCCAGGCAATACTGTACCAAGCAGCGAAAAACAGCAAAATAGAAAATATGTCCCAAACGCTTATATCGGAGGGCATGGAATAGTTCTCACTAAATAAATGGAGTGCCTCGTCTACTTTCTTTTCTATATAGAGAGGATTCTAAGCGAGTATAGTTTGAATTTTAAAATATATTTATTTTATTTTTAATTTAAGTCGGTGAGTATATTTATTAGTCTAATAAGTATTCGTCATCAAAAACTTCTTTAAGGCTACGCTCTAAAGCTTTTCGTTCAAGATAATCTTCAACGTTGCGACGGATTACATGTGCTTTTACTTTTTTATCATCATCAGTTTTTTCAACGTCATCAATATTTGGAATCACTTCATTGTTATCAATTAAAGTAGGATTTAATGTTTGATCATTGTATCTCATGTTATTGCCCCTTTTTTTACTCATGTTTTTGTTATTGTTTATTCTTTCAAATAAGAATTTCTAATTCCTGTATGCCATTCAAAGTATGGATAGCATTATAAGTATTAAAGCTGAACGACAGATGAGCGGTAAGGTTTAATCTATAATTAACTTTATGGCAGTAATAAAATTGATAGAGGTGAGGTTATTGAAATACTATAGAGAAGCTAATAATTCAGCCTCATCTTTAGGTGTAAATACTTGTTGTAGCTGGTTTTTTAGTACACCATTCATCTCTTGTGATAGCTTGTGTGACACAGAAAGAAATAACTTAATGGCTTCGTTATCATCAATATCAGTAGGTGTCAGTAAAACAATAGATAAACCTGCGAGTTCTTTATTATGTAGGTCTTCTTTAGTGAGTGTCCAAGGGTCAACACCATTGGCAACACGAAATAAGCTTGTTTTGTTTTCAGTAAAATAGTGATAAATATCCAGATCACCCAATAGTAAACCATTTTTCTTCAACACTTTTGATACAAGGTTTCCATCTAAACCTGTTTCATTGTTTGGTGATATAAATAAGATATGTTGTTTTTCTTTAATAGGCTGAGTATTTTTTGGATTTTGATCAGCGGGAGCAGAAGTTGTTTTTTTCGCTGTTGTTGGTGTACTACCATCTCGTGCAGGAATATCATCCAACACCGAAGTAAAACGTGTGCCATCTTCATTTTTTAAATCAGGTAATCGTGTCGTTTTTACTTGGGGAAGTTTCGAGCGGCTAATGCGGCTGATAATATAAATCGCTAGAAGAATAATGATTCCGACGAAGGTGATAATAAGGCTTGTAATATCCATTTTTAATTAAGTCCGTTTTTTTGTTCCTATCCCTAATCCCTAGTCTTGGGAGGGTTTAGCGTTTACTCGTTTGCCATCCGCTCTGCTTCATTCACATCTACAGAAACTAAACGAGAAACCCCAGGTTCACGCATGGTTACACCAATCAAGTTATCTGCAAGCTCCATTGTCGTTTTACTATGCGTGATAAAGATAAACTGCACACGGTCTGACATCTTCTTAACCAATGCACAGAAACGCCCAATATTAGCCTCATCCAATGGTGCGTCAACCTCATCCAGCATACAAAATGGCGCTGGGTTAAGTTCAAATATTGCAAAGACCATTGCCACCGCTGTCAATGCTTTTTCACCACCTGACATCAAATGAATACTTGAAATTCGTTTGCCCGGAGGTTGCGCCATAATAGAAATGCCCGTAGTAAGTAAATCGTCACCCGTCATTTCAAGGTGAGCATGACCACCACCAAATAACTGTGGGAACATTTCTTGAATACGTACATTAACTTTCTCAAATGTATCTTTAAACAAACTACGTGTGTCGCGGTCAATCTTAGCGATTGCAGTTTCTAATGTTTCTAATGCGGCAACCAAGTCAGCATCTTGTTCATCGAGGAAGACTTTACGCTCGCTTTGTACTTTATATTCATCAATCGCTGCAAGGTTGATTGCGCCAAGCCTTGCGACTTTGCGCTGAATTTCTTCTATCTCACGTTGATGTGATTGCAAGGTGACATTTTCATCCATCCCTTCACTTAATTCTTTAGCGTCAAACTCAGTTTCTGCAAATTGCTCTTGCAAGGTTTCCTCACGCACGCTGACTTCTTGCCATTCTAATTTTAGCTTTTCGATGAGTGTGCGCAAGATTTCAACCTCTTGCTCTGCGAGGTGACGTTTTTGCTCTAATTCTCGCACCGTATTATCGATGCTTTGTAAGGCATCGCGTGTGCTACTAAGTTCAATCTCAATTTGTTTGCGTTGTTCGAGTTGCTTTTCTAGCTGCTCTGCCAATGTTGTAGGGTCTTCACTCGCTTGCTCACTACTTTGTTCTTGTAGATTACTTTTACGTTGTTGTAGTTGTTCAAGTCGATCTTTAAAACGATCAAGTTGTTGCTGCGCACTATTACGTGTGGTTTTAAAGGTTTCTACACGCACTTGAGTTTGTTGTGTTTGCTCGCGTAACTGTTGTGTTTTTTGGCGCATTTCATTCACGGTTTGTTGCAAAGGCGCATCTTTGCCTGTGAGTTCTGTTTTTTCTTTTTCGAGTGTTTCTAGCAATTCCATTGCGGCATTACGCAAGAGCGTGGCTTTTTCATGAGCCTCTTGTTCGCGTATTTTACGGGCTTTTAAATCCGTGATTTCTAACATCACCCGTTTTTGATTTGATAATGTTTGTTGAATCCGATTTTCAGTGCTAGAAATCACAGATTGTGCTTGTGATTCTTCACGGTGTAACTGATTTAGATTGTTTTGAAGTTGAGATTGCTGTTCTTTTAGTTGATCACTTTTTTCTTTGCCTATATTCAAAGCATCTTCGTGTTTAATCAGTGATGACTTTAGTTCTTCAATATTAGCTTGAGTGCTCTCGATTTCTTTTTGTCGAGCAAGCACACCATCTTGCTGGTTGCCTTTATCTTGTGCTTGCATCTTCAACCAGTTTTCACCGACTAAAACACCATCACGTGTGATTAGCATTTCTCCCACTTTTAGCTTGGACTTTTGAGAGATCGCATTATTAACATCATCTGTACAATAAATGTGTGAAAGTAGGGCGTGTAGTGATGTTGGTTCGCTAACTTTCTCAGCCAATGAGTTAGCAGGTGGCTTGACGCTTGATAACGAGCCAGTAATAAATGAAGCTGAAACAACAGGAGCATCCTGCATTATTTTTTCAAGCTCAGCGGTAGAATCTAATTGTAATGATTCCAATAAATCGCCCAGTACAGTTTCTAGTGCTTTTTCCCAACCAGATTCTACTTTTATTGACTCAGCTAAACGAGGTGCATCTTTTAATTGATGATTATTTAGCCAAGCGTCCCGTTCTTTTGCAGACTTTTTACCACTGTCTTTATTTAAACCTGCCTGTTGCAAAACTTCTAATGAAGCTAATCGTCCCGTGAGAGACTGTAATTGTGAACGTGTTTCTTCTAACGCTTTGCGTACACTTTGATTGTTGTTGTCTAGTGTTTGAACATTGGCTTTGCCAGCTTCAAAATCGGACTGAACTTGTTGACTCTTTTGTTTAAGCTCGCTGAGTTTAGTTTGTTGTTGCTTTAATTCAGCTTCGTGCGCTTCGGTATTAAAAACACCCTGATCAGTTTGGAGTTTTAATAAACGCCCTGCAATGTGTTGTAACTGGCTCTCAAACTGCTCCATGCGTGTGCGTTCAACTTGCGCTTGTTGTGCTGGTTCCGCTAGGCGCTGTTGCATACTGTGCCAGGCTTCTTGCCAGGTTGAGAGTTGCGCTTCAGCCTTGTGCAATGTTTCGCTAGCTTTATCTAATTCTGCACGTTGTGCTTCAAGTT
>JALSLX010000162.1 GCA_026988095.1 Thiotrichaceae bacterium | reverse complement strand
GGCCATCAAAGAAAAATATGGTAATACAGTAGACGTAAGCCACTTGGAATACCATAAACCTGTAGAAGAATTGGAGCAGGAAAACGACAAAGAAAGTGAACCTAATATAGAGCCAAAAACATCTTGATGATCAATTTCACTTAGCGTTAGCTTGCCAAAACTGCTCTACATTCTAGCCAACTTAATCAGATTGTCCTTAGCACCACTTTAAAACTTATCACAAAGAAATTCTTATTTAACTCAGCATATACGATGTTATGAATATTACACAAAATAATAATTTATTATAAAAAACACTTCCATATTTCAGTTTGACTTCAGTCGCTCCCTGTAGAGTTCAAATTACAGCAACAGAGGTAAAGAAATATGGATACTAAACAAACTAAAATCTGGGATATTTTTATCAGAGTATTCCATTGGAGCCTTTTGGCTACCTTTGTCATTACTTATCTCACAGAAGATGATTTTCCCACGCTGCATGTTTATGCAGGTTACACCATGATGGCTTTAATAGCTTTGCGTTTAGTTTGGGGGTTCGTTGGAAGTCGTCATGCACGTTTTAGCAACTTTGTCGTTAAGCCAAGCGCTGTGATTGAGTACATGAAAGAGGTCGTTCAATTTCGGGCAAAACGCTATCTGGGGCATAACCCAGCAGGTGGTGCTATGGTGATTGCGCTCCTGATTAGTCTTTCAATGACCTTATTATTTGGTTTGCTCACCTTTGGAGCATCTGAGTTTTCTGGCCCATTGGCGGGGTTAGTTGGTGGTGTTAATGGATCACTTGCGAATATTTTTGAAGAATTACATGAGTTCTTTGCAAACGCCACCGTACTTTTAGTGGCCTTGCATGTGTTTGGGGTGTTAGTCGCCAGCTTTCAACATGGAGAAAACTTAATTAAAAGTATGTTCACCGGATTCAAACAAATCAATCAAGATGATCAACATTAGAGGTATTAACATGAAAAAGAAAATAGTTGTTCCACTCATTTTGCTACTCAGCAGTCATACGATTATGGCTGATGCTATTAATGATATGTTTACTCAATACCAGCAACAAGGTGTCAGTAATGCGAGTGAGCAGACAGGTAAAACATTATGGAATAAAAAATTTACCGATAAAAAAACAGGAAAAGATCGAAGTTGCACTAGCTGTCACGGCGTTGATTTAACGAAAGTAGGTAAACACGTGAGAACTGGCAAGAAGATTAACCCAATGGCTCCAAGTGTTAATAAAAAAAGCCTTACAGATGTTAAAAATATTAAAAAATGGTTTAAACGCAACTGTAAATGGACATTGGGACGAGAGTGTAGCGCCCAAGAACAGGCAGACATACTCACATATTTGAAGAATCAGTAACAAATTAAAGGAGAGAACAATGAAAAACATGACAACATTTATTACAGCAACGGGTGTTATTGGACTAATATTAACAGCAAGCCTTGTAATGGGTGATGACGACAAGTATGAAAGAAATGAACGTGACGAAGGTTTTCTTAGTCAGCTCTTTTCTAAAAAAACTGACGTCGCTCCTGTAAAAAATGCAGTATATAAGGAAGAATGTGGCAGTTGCCATTTTGCTTATCAGCCTGGGCTATTACCCGCTCGGTCTTGGAAAAAGATGATGGGCGACCTTGAAAATCACTTTGATGAAAATGCCGAGTTGGATAAAGACACTCAAATAGCATTGACTAAATACTTGGTAGAAAATGCTGCCGATGATGCAAATTATAAACGTTCAAGACGTATTATGAATTCATTAAGTAAAAATGACACACCATTACGAATTACTGAAACACCTTATTTTATTCGTAAACATGATGAGATACCCAAACGCATGGTACAAGATAATCCTAAATTAGGTTCATTTAGTAAGTGTGCAGCATGCCATGTGAATGCCGAAAAAGGTTCATATGAAGAAGATGATGTGCGTATCCCAGGAATAGGAAAATGGGACGATTAATTGCTGCCGCCTTCATGAGTTTAATGCTTATTGCTTATAGTAATAGCTTTGCTGATGATGACCATGATGAGGCTTATGAATTATTACGCTCTGGCGATATTCTATCGTTGGAAAAGATTCTGGAAATTAGCCGTAAGCAAATTCAGGGAAGAATTCTGGAAGTAGAGCTTGAACATGAAGATGGTTTAATAATCTATGAACTTGAGGTGCTCGATAAGCAAGGCATCGTTTGGGAAATAAAAATTGACGCAGTGACAGGAATCATTCTTGAGAAGGAACAAGACTAATGCGTGTATTACTTGTTGAAGATGATCAAAAATTAGCAACACAGGTGAAATCAGCGCTGTATAAATCTGGCTATGCCGTAGATATTGCTGACAACGGAGTAGATGGTGAATTTAAAGGAGATGAAGAACCTTATGAATTAATTATTCTCGACCTTGGTTTACCGCAACGTCCGGGATTAGAGGTTTTAAAAAACTGGCGAGACAAAGGTAATAAAATCCCCGTTTTAGTTTTAACCGCAAGGAATGACTGGAGTGAGCGTGTTGATGGACTCAAAATGGGGGCAGATGACTATGTTGGCAAACCCTTCCATATGCAAGAGTTGCTTGCACGAGTAAATGCCCTAATTCGTCGCAGTAATGGAGAGGCGACACAAGGATTAAGTTTAGCTGGTATCACTCTGACTGATGAGCGCCAAACTGTCACCACAGCAGATAACATAGAGCATAAGTTGACACATATTGAATATCGCTTGTTGCACTATTTCATGACACATCCTGGTGCAGTTTTATCGAAAAACCGTTTGATTGAACATGTTTATGAAGGTGATACCGAGCGTGATGGCAATGTGATTGAAGTATATGTCAGACGATTGCGCAATAAATTGGGTAAGGATATATTGCAGACTCGCCGTCATCAAGGCTATATTTTTCCTGAGGAACCAAAGTGAAGTCACTGCAAAGTCGCCTTCACTTTGGTTTGGCGGTAAGCCTATTTATACTGACTGCTTTGATGTGGTGGCTGGTGAATACCAGTATCAGCCATATTAGCAAGCAAATAGTGCTGACGCGCATGGAGCATGATGGTCAAGCGTTACTTTCCAGCTTACAACAATCACCAGAAGGGAAATTAAGCCTTAAAGACTTGCAAGTAGGTCATATTTATCAGCAGGTCTATTCAGGTCATTATTATCTGATCGCTAGTGATGAATTACAATTACGTTCTCATTCACTCTGGGATCAATCGTTGCTACAACCCCAAGTAAAAACAGGAGAATCTGTTGTCCAAAATATAGAGGGACCCGACGGACAATACCTTTTACAGTGGACTTCTCGTTTTAAGCGTTTTGATAAAAATATTACAATTACAGTAGCAGAAGATACCAATGCTTTATTATCCGCATTACATACTTTTAATCTTTATTTTGCGCTTGCAGCAATCGCTATTTTTGCTTCCTTACTGTTAATTCAAGGTTTAATTGTACGTCGATCACTGCGCTCACTTTCTACTATAAAAAGAGAACTTCTAGCATTATCGACAGGTGAAATAAAAAGCCTCACCAAGCAAGTACCGAGTGAAATTCATCCCTTGGTGGATGAAATCAATCGGCTATTACAACAGTTAGCAAAACAATTAAAACGTTCGCGTAACTCTACAGGCAATCTTGCGCACAGCTTAAAACATCCGCTAAATTTGTTAATGCAGCTAGCAGAATCTGAAGAAATAAAACTGCCACAGCAATACGTGATGAATTACGTATAATACTCAACAGATCTTCCAACTAATGGAAAGCGAATTAAAAAGGGCCAGATTAGTAGGCTCAGGCGTTCCTGGTCGACGCTTTTCCCCTTATAAAGAACTCCCTAGATTGGTTGATGTATTGGAGCGGGTCTATCATAATAAAATGCTCAACATTCAGTGTGACATTATGCCAGACCTCGAATTTTCAGCTGATCGAAATGATATGTTAGAACTATTCGGGAATCTCTTAGATAATGCTTGTAAATGGTCTACCAGTCAGGTGCTTTGCAAAGTCTATAGTGACAATGCATTAATCATTCAAAGAGATGATGATAGTATCGGTTGTGATGAGCAACAATTATCCACTTTAACTCAAAGAGGCGTACGAGCAGATGAAACAACTGCAGGTACAGGGTTTGGTTTGGTTTGGCAATTGTAAAAGAGATAGTTGAACTTTACCTAGGTGATATTAAGTTTTCACGGTCTAAATTAGGAGGGTTATCTGTAAGAATTAATTTACCCTACTCCCATCAATAGTTATAAACACAACAGCAGGCAACAACTTGAAATTAAACCAATTAGTGAGCAGGTTGAACTAACGTTAGGAAGCTCAACCTACTCTACTAGCGTTTGCATGAATTTATCACATTGAATGTGTCATGTTTACGAGCCTACAGGTGGCTTGCTCACAATATACAACCAAATATATCCTGCAATGCCGGCAAATAATGAGGCAAAGAGAATCCCTGTTTTAGCCATTAAGAGCATCTCTTCGTTATCACTAAAGCCAAGTTGGGCGACAAAAATTGACATGGTAAAACCGATGCCTGCAAGTAAAGAGACTCCGACGATTTGAGTAAAGCGGGTATCTTTTGGAAGCACCGCGATACCCAGTTTTAGCACTAACCAACTAGCACCTGTGATGCCAATAAGTTTCCCCAAAACAAGCCCCGCAGAAACACCCATCATAACAGGGTGGCTTAATGTAGAGCCAAAGGAGCTAAAATCGAGAGCAATACCTGCATTTGCTAATGCAAATATTGGGATGATCACATAAGCAACCGGTAAATGCCAAATATGCTCTAACTGTTGCAAAGGCGCTTGAACATTATGTACAACGTTTTCTAGCGTTTGAACCACTGCACGAGATTTATCATTGGTTAAAATATTATGATTATTCTCGATACTGTCATCAAACCGTTGAATCAGTTCTTTTACCTGACCGCTAAATCTTTCGGGGTTATATTTTGGCATCGCAGGTACGGTTAATGCCCCTAAAACGCCCGCAAGCGTTGCATGCACACCCGACTGGAGTAGCGCGTACCAAAGAAAAATAGAAACAATAAAATAAGGTACCGCTTTACGCACTCCAGTAAGATTGAGTGCTATTAACGCAATGAATAGTGCGACTGCAATCTGTAGTGGCACGATAGAAATCGTATCAGTATAAAAGATAGCTATAACCACTACTGCGCCTAAGTCATCAACAATTGCTAGCGCCACAAGAAAAGTTATCAAGGCTTTAGGCACACGACTTGCCAGTAAAGCCAAGGCGCCAATGGCAAAAGCAATATCTGTCGCCATCGGAATACCCCAACCTTTAGCGGCATCACCTTCTGGATTAATTAACATATAGATTACTGCCGGTACGACCATACCACCGATGGCAGCGGCAATTGGCAGCACTGCGTTACGTGGATTAGATAATTCGCCCACCACAATTTCACGTTTAAGCTCTAAGCCAACAACAAAGAAAAACACCGCCATAAGCGCATCATTAATCCAATGATGTAAGCTCATTTTTAAGGTCCAATCACCCACACCAATTTTTATATAAGTATGCAACGTGTGCAGATACGTTTCTGCCAGTGAGCTATTTGCCAACACTAAAGCGAGTATCGCCATGCCCATTAGCAACAATCCACTGGTGGTTTCACG
>JALSLX010000161.1 GCA_026988095.1 Thiotrichaceae bacterium | reverse complement strand
ATTAACTTTCAGAACTCGCTCATATATGGGCTTGCATTTTGGTTGCTTGCTTTAATTGTAATAAGTATCTTTTTTACTTATAGAAACCTCTCTGGAGTAACGTTTAAGGCAGTGCAATCTACACCATGTTTTGCGGGTGAGAAAGCAGTATTTGAACTAGAAGTTAGTTGCCCAAATAATCAAAAAAAATCAGCAATATCTATTGGCTGGAAGCACCAAGACTTAGCGACAGTAGATCTACGAGATCACCATACAACCCGTATAAAGCTATCATATGAGACAAAAAAACGCGGTGTATTTAAGCCTGAAAAATTGAGTATTTTCACGACTTATCCCATCAGTTTGGTGGTTGCATGGTCTTACGCCGTATTGGATATGCAAAGCATTGTTTATCCAGAGCCAATATTACAAAAATCTGCTGAAACAGAAAGTAAAGGACTGGATGATGATGCAGAAAAGGGCAAAGAAATTGCACGAGGCACTACAGATTTCTCTGGTATTAGGGAATACCAAGTAGGTGATTCACCTAAGCATATACACTGGGGTGCTTATGCAAAAACAGGAAAAGCTTACACGAAAACTTTTGCTGATTATGCCAATCAGGATTTATGGTTAGACTGGGATTCACTTACATTAGTAGGAGTTGAGTCAAAACTTTCTCACTTAAGCGCTAGGATATTGCAATCACATAAAGAACAGCAAATTTACGGCTTAAAAATACCCGGGAAAACAATTCAACCCAGCAGTGGCGAAGTTCATAAAACACTCTGCTTAACAGCGCTCGCACTTTTTGGAAATACGGCATAATGTTTTCAAAAGGCTACCCCCAAGACAAGCAAATTAGCTATACAGGTATGTTGTGGTTACTCGGTGCGCAGCTGGTTGTTATGGCGCCATTAGTTTTTTATCTGCCAGTTTGGCTATTGCCTATTGTCTTTTTTTCTGCGGGATGGCGTATCCGTGTTATGAAAGGCTATCAGGCGCAACCGGGCAAAATCACTAAGATTATAATCGCAATACTTGGCTTTATTGCATTGGCATTTAGTGGGATGCAAACCGTATCACTAGACATGATGGCATCACTTTTAATGCTTGGTTTCGCTTATAAAGCACTCGAAGTTATTGAGCGGCGCGATGCAATGGTTGTGATTTTGACGGGCTTTTTATTAATAGGCGTATTGTTTTTATATTCCCAATCAATGTTAACGGCATTGTATGGCGTATTTGCATTAATAGTTTTAACGGGGGCTATGATTGCTATTCAACAGTCTAAAAGCTACCCGATTATTTCAAACATAAAACTGGCTTTTGCAATGCTGATACTCTGTTTGCCATTGATGCTTTTGTTCTTTTTAGTCTCTCCTCGATTTGCACCATTATGGTCAGTCCCAATACAAGCAGGTCATGCTAAAACAGGCATTTCGGACAGTATGTCCCCTGGTGATATTGCTGAATTAAGCAAATCAGATGAGCTGGCTTTCACGGTCACTTTCAAAGGTGAAAGACCTCAGCAAAAAGTTTTGTATTGGCGAGGGCTTGTATTACAAAACTTCGATGGGAAGACATGGACACAGTTTTCAGAAAAGCTAAATGCAGAAGAAAGCAGAAAAAAATTAGAGATTAATAAACAGCAACTTCAAGAAAAACTTTATCAAAATGAGGATATAAAAGAGGGTATAAGAGAATACAAAGAGTACGAGGCAATCTATGAAAAAACAGCTCAGCCATGGCTGTTTACTTTATCGCCTGTGGTCAATATAAAAGGTGATGCTATTTATGGCTCTGATTTTAGAGTAATGGCAAAGCAAAACATTTTCAGCCCGATGATGTTAAAGCTAACAAGTTACCCAAATGCGTTGCGTGAAGTTTACTTACCTGAAGCCACGAGGAAATCTGCATTGCAATTGCCAAAAAGTAGTAATTCCCAAAATACTAATCCAAAAAGCGTGGCACTGGCAAAACGCCTACTGGCAGAGTCTTCATCAAAACAAGAATATATCAATAAAGTGATGAACCGCTATCGCCAGCAAGAATACTATTACACCCTGCGCCCAAAACCATTAGGTAACACAAATACCATTGATGAGTTTTTAATCAACAGCAAAAAAGGGTTTTGCGCCCATTATGCCGGTAGTTTTGTATTTTTGATGCGAGCAGCAGGAATACCCGCAAGAATAGTGACGGGATACCAAGGCGGAACATGGAATGATAAAGGGAATTTTTTATCGATAAGACAATACGATGCACACGCTTGGACGGAGGTTTGGTTAGAAAATAAAGGCTGGATAAGATTTGACCCAACACAAATGGTTGCACCCAGTAGAATTGAAAAAAACTTAGAAGAAGCGATGGCAGAAGAAGGAAGTTTTTTAGAAGGAAAATTATTTTCACTCTCAAAATATAGTTGGTTAAATAGCTTACAGAATAAGCTAGATTCAACGCAATACGCTTGGAGAAAGTTTGTTCTAGGCTATGACAATGAGACGCAAGCGTCTTTCTTAAAAAGTATATTTGGTGAGTTGAGTATGCAAAAAATGGCCACAATAGTTGGCGGATTCTTTCTGGGTATTATCGTTTTTTGGTCATTATTTTTGGGCTTAGGTCGTAAACGTTCTACCGAGGCAGTGGAGCATCAACTCTACCGACGTTTTTGTTCACTGCTTAATAAGTACGGCGTTAAACGTGAGCCTTCACAGACACCCAGTGAGTTTAGCAAAACGGCATCAACGCATTTGCCAAAAGCATCATCAGAGATAAACGCATTTTCAAAGCTCTATTCAGATCTTTGTTATAACCCCGATGCGCAGAGCAAACGAAAAGAACATATTGCTAGGTTAAGACAATTGCTGAAACAAGTAAAAACATCGGTAAATTAGTTGCTTATTTTTTAAACTTTTAAGCCGAAGGTTTAATTTGTTCAGGCAGTTGTTTTGGGTTTTGGATAATTAAATGTTTGGTTCGACCCGTATCACCATTTTTAATAGTGATAGCGCTTTTGGCTACTTTAAAGACCGAGCTTAAATATTTGATCAAATGCTTATTAGCTTTTCCATCCACAGGGGGAGCGGTAATACGAATTTTTATACGATCACAAAGTGGGTCAGTTAACACTTCGGCAAATTCATCTTTGCTCGCTTTAGGCTGTACTTTAATGAAGAGGTGAAGGTCTTCATCTTCCCACTTATAAAATGTCATTCTTTCTAGCGAAAAATATTAGTTACAATAATTAGCAAAATATTCAAGCCTAAGATTGCAACAAGTGGTGATAAATCCATCATGCCAACTAATGGCACAATTTTACGAATAGGTCTTAAAATAGGCGCAGTTAAACTATTAATTAATGGAATGATAGGGTTGCTTTGGGTATTGCCAACCCAGCTAATAACTGCTTGTAATATGAGGGCGATGATATAAATCCAAATAATGGATTTTATTAGTTCTCCAAGTGCAAAAATGAGTGACGTAGGAAATTGAATAGAGTGTGTTTGTGCTAAAAATAATAAACTAACCTTAATAAAAGTAAGTACAAACGCTAATATCACAGCGGATGAATCTATCGACCCTATGGAAGGAATAAAACGACGCATAGGCACTAAAATAGGATTCGTTATTTTCACTAAAAATTGAGAAAGCGGATTATTGAAGCTTGCACGCGCAAAACCGAGCAATAAGCGGAGTAAAACCGCGGCGATATAGAGCGAAAATACTGCTTCGATTAAAAAAGAGGCTATTTCAACTCCTACTGACATTCCTAACACGGGTTATTCTCCATTATATTAATCTTTCGTACAAATCATCGAAAAAGAGGGGGGGGTGGCTTATAAAAACAGCTGTTTTAGCTGTTTTTAAGTTCAATAGAACGATTTTCAGCTGCTTTTAAGGCTTTTTCAAACAAGTTTGGTAATCCACCTTCAATTAATGTATTTAAAGCAGCTTCTGTAGTGCCACCTTTTGAGGTTACACGCTGGCGCAACACGCCTGCATCATCCTCACTTTCTAAAGCTAGTTTAGCGGCACCGAACGCAGTTTGTAAGACCAATAAGCGGGACTCTTCAGCAGTTAATCCTAATTTCTGCCCTGCATCCTGCATTGCTTCCATCACTAAAAAGTAATAAGCGGGCCCACTGCCAGATACGGCAGTTACTGCATCCAACTTATTTTCGTTTGATAGCCACAAAGTGCTACCAACAGCTCTTAAAATACTTTCTGCTAAATTATGTTGATCTTCAGAAACCTGTTGATTGGCAAATAAACCTGTCATTCCTGATTGAACGAGTGCGGGGGTGTTGGGCATACAACGTACAATGGGTAACATGGGTTCGCCAAGCCATTGTTGTAAACTAGCTATGCTAACGCCTGCGGCAATCGAAATAATTAATGGCTTATGGTGTGTGAGATCAGTCTGCAGAGGTTCACAGACTAGTTTCATAATCTGAGGCTTTACGGCAAGCACGATAACATCTGCACCAGCGATAGCTTTTGAATTGTCCGTATAGGTATTAACAGTACCCCAACTCTGTTTGATTTCTTGAAGTTGAGATTCGTTTGGGTCAGAAATACGAATGCTTAGATTGGTGTTATCTTGGATAAGGCCTGAGATTAACGCTCGCGTCATGTTACCCGCGCCGATAAAGGTGATTGTTTTCGTTGTCGTTTGATTCATGTTATTAATTATAGGGTATCTCTATTAAGATTCGTTAGATTAATAGGAAAAAACGTGAGACTAGTCACGTGCGCCAAAAATTGCAGTCCCTATACGAGCGATTGTTGCGCCTTCAGCAATTGCTGCTTTCATATCACCACTCATCCCCATTGAGAGCGTATCAAGTTTAAAGCCTTGTTTATTTAACTGATTTTTCAGTTCTGACATCTTGGCAAAGGTTTCGCGCTGTTTTGCAAAGTTACTCATCGGCGCGGGGATTGCCATTAAGCCCCGTAAAGACAAATTAGGAAGCTTAGCAATCTTATGCACAAGTTCTGTAAGCTCGTCTGGCATTACGCCAGATTTACTGACTTCGCCACTAATATTTACTTGTATGCAAATAGAAAGAGGTGGAAAGTTTTCAGGGCGTTGGTCATTTAACCGTTGGGCAATTTTATAACGGTCAATGGTATGTACCCAGCTTGCAGTTGTGGCAATTTGTTTGGTTTTATTAGACTGCAAAGGGCCAATAAAATGCCACTCAATATTAAGCGTAGAGAGTGCTTCGGCCTTTTCAACCAGCTCTTGAACATAGTTTTCACCAAAAGCTCTTTGCCCTGCTTGGTAAGCTTCTTGAATGGCTGCTATAGGGTGGCGTTTACTCACCGCTAACAGCTGAACACTATTTTTAGTGCGATTAAATTCAGCACTCGTCTGTTCAATCTCAGTACCGATTATCTGGAGCTTGTCTCGTATTTTGATCATATATGATAAAGTTGATATTAACTAAAAGGGTTGTAGCAGAATTCTAATAAATAATAGAACGCTTCTGGTACTAAACATATTAAAAATATAATAAAAAATAAGAAACCACTATGGATATTACACAATTACTAGCATTCGCAGTTAAAAGTAAAGCATCTGATTTGCATATTTCAGCCGGTGAACCACCTATTATTCGTGTCGATGGTGATATGCGTCGTATCAATATGCCAGAACTAGAGCATAAAGATGTTCACAGCATGGTGTATGACATCATGAATGATAA
>JALSLX010000160.1 GCA_026988095.1 Thiotrichaceae bacterium | reverse complement strand
TGCCTGCAATAATTTTTGAAATTGGGCCGCCATAAAGTCTGGCAGATGCAGCAAGCATGCCGAGGATAACGGCAAAAAAGAGAGATAGTAGCGCAACCTCGACTGTGAGAATCATCCCTTTAAGGATCAAAGGAAGATAACCGCCGAAAAGTTCATTGTTGCTCAGAGCATTCATCTTTTCACTCATAACCGCGTTACTTCCGTACTCAAATGGTCACATATTGGCATATGCTCACATTTTCCGTGCGTAAGTGCCTTGTTCTGAGCAAAAATATAAACGCTCTGAGCAACAATACTTACATCGCTTAAAAAAAACCATAACTGCTCAGTTTGTTTCTATTTTGCCCAAAAGTAAGGCGGAAGCGCGCAACTTATAAACATAAGTGAGCACTTCCAACGAAGCTCTTGAGTAAAATAGAGGACAAGGTGAGTAGTTATTATTCGAATATATCGAAATCGAAGTACTTCTTACGAATACTATCGTATGTGCCATCAGCACGAATTGCAGCAATTGCCTTATTCAGCTTATCTTTAAGCTCTGTATCTTTCTTACGAAGTGCAATACCGATGCCTTCACCAAAGTATTTAGGGTCTGAATAACTACCACCAACAAATTCGTAGTCTTTTCCTTTATCAGAACCGATATACTCAAGTAATACAAAAGCATCGGCAAATACAAACTCAACACGACCTGCATTCAAGTCTAGGTAAGCTTCTTCTTGTGTGCCGTAACGTTTGATATCTACGCCTTCGCCAAACTCACCCGTAATAAATTTATCCGAAACGGTACCACGCTGTACGCCTACACTTTTACCTTTTAAGCCAGCTTTTGAAATCTCAAATGCCATACCTTTTTTGTGAATAAAACGTGCGGGTGACTTATAGTAATGGTTAGAGAAAGCTACCTTCTCTTTGCGTTCATCAGTCATCGACATTGACGCTACTATTGCATCGTATTTTCTTGCTAGTAATGCTGGAATGATTCCATCCCAATCTTGCTTAACAAGCTTACATTCAACGTCCATGCTCTTACAAAGTGCATTCGCGATATCAATATCAAAGCCTTCAAGCTTGCCGTCTTTGGTGGTCTTGCTGAATGGAGGATATGCACCCTCTACGCCAATACGAACCGTATCTTTAGCAAATGCTGTTGTGCTTGCTAATAATGCGATACCTACTAGCATCGATGTTATAAATGATGTTTTTTTCATTATTTTCTCCTTTAGTTCATCTGTAAATAATTAATAATCTTTAGATATAAATTGTTTAAATTGTTGTGACTTGGGGTTTGTAAAAACTTCTTGAGGTGAGCCATCTTCAACGATGATTCCTTCATCAAAAAATATAACACGGTTTGACACATCTCGTGCGAACGCCATTTCATGCGTAACTACCAACATTGTTCTACCTTGCTCTGCAAGATTACGAATAACATTTAGTACTTCTTCAACTAATTCTGGATCTAACGCTGAAGTTGGCTCATCAAAAAGTAAAATATCAGGCTCCATCGCTAAGGCTCTTGCAATCGCAACACGCTGCATTTGCCCGCCCGATAATTGTCCCGGATAGTAGTATAGTCTATCTGTCATATTTACCTGATATAAATACTTTGCAGCCCTTTCTTTTGCTTCTTTTTTAGGTAGTTTAAGTGCTGTTTTAAGCGCGACAGTGACGTTCTCTAAAACAGTCATATGCGACCATAAATTAAACTGCTGAAATACCATTGCCATACGTGTGCGTAAGCGACGAACTTGCGCTTTATCGCTAGCGAGTGATTCGCCTTTTCGATCTTTCTCTACAGTAATTTTTTCCCCTGCTAAGCTAATTGTTCCACTTGTGGGGGTTTCTAAAAAGTTGATACAACGTAGAAAGGTACTTTTACCAGAACCACTTCGACCTAAAATAGAAATCACATCTCCTTTTTTTGCGTGTAACGAAACACCTTTTATAACTTCGAGCAAGCCAAAGTTTTTATGAAGATTTTCTATATGAAGCACGTAAACAATTTACCTAAGTTATTTTTAAAGCCTAACGTAGATTGTAGACTAGCAAGCACAAAAAAGCCCGATTAACATTTCTGTTAATCGGGCTTTTTCTATCACTAATGACTAGTTACAGATGTACCATATTGGCTACTACTGCCATTAACACCACAAACATGGTACTACCTACTAGTGAACGTACAATTGGATTAACAACCGCACATGCTTCTCCGCTATTTTCACTTGCATCTAATCCCAGGATAAAACTCTTAATAAAACATTTCATAGGATGCTCCCCCTTTATTATGTATTTATGAGTAGTTATTTGTGTTTTTAAAAAGATAAAAGTTCAAAAAATCTACTATTTATAATTACTGAGGGAGAGTGACGAGACCGCTAAGCACAAGTAATACATATTCCCCCCAGTATTTGTGCCATAGTAGAGAAAAAATACACGCAAGTAATTGATAATTATCAAACTTATCATTTCAATATTTATTTTAATCTTTTTTCTTATTACCCGCTTTCTTTTCTGCTTTAGCCTTTTTCTTTGCCCGTTTCTTTGCTTTCTTTTTTACCGCTTTTTCAGCCTTCTCTTGTGCTTCTATACGGTCCAGTTCAGCATCCATATCTTCATCGGACAACTCATCAAAGTCATCATTATCACCGTCAAAGAATGTTTCTTTTGTCTCATTTTCAGAGTGATAATCATCACCGTCACTCTTAACCTTAGCATCATCGACTAAGGGATCTTTATTAAGAATTGTTCTTTCTTCATCACTTAAGCCATCATCTTCTTCTTTTGATGAATCACTAGCCTCTTCATAAGTATAAAGATCATCCTCCGCCCAAAGGTCATCTGGAGGCAGATATGCCGCTGAAGTTGCTGCAGTAGCTTTTGCATCATGAGCATCATTATCTGCCTTATCACGAGCATCTTTAGCTTCGCCAGCTTCTTTAATACGCACTGTAAAGAATTTACTCGCAATGATGCCTACCTCAAACAAAATCCACATTGGAATCGCCAACATAATTTGAGACACAACATCAGGTGGTGTGAGCAACATACCGACTACAAATGCACCAACAATAACGTAAGGTCGTTTTTGCCTTAACTTGTCAGCTGTCGTCATACCTGTAGTAATAAGCAAAATCGTGGCGATAGGCATTTCAAAACCTATACCAAATGCCATAAACATCATGACAACAAAATCAAGGTATTGAGCAATATCGGGTTTAAACTCTGCTGTTTGGGGCACAAAACTAGGAATGATTTTAAACATCATCGGCAACAAAACAAAATAAACGAACACGATGCCTAGGTAGAATAAAAATACGCTTGAAGCAAGTAGAGGATAAACCAACCTTTTTTCGTGTTTATATAAACCCGGAGCAACAAATGACCAAAGTTGATAAAGCAAATATGGGAGTGCTATTAAAAAGGCGACCATTAAGGTCAATTTCATCGGAATTAAGAATGGTGCAACAGGACCAATGATGATCATGCCTTGACCAAGGGGTGCGGCTAACCAGTCATAGATAGTTGATGCAAAAGGAAATAGCGCAACAAAAAATATGCCGACAGCAATGACCGCACGCAATAAGCGATCACGTAACTCTATCAAATGAGAAAGAAAACCTGAGGCTTCTACTTTTTTGGCACCCTTTTTAATCATTTCTTATCTATAGATGTTTTTACGTCTGAAACGCTGGAATCCAAAAGGTCACTGGCTTCAGTAAACTCATTAGAAACTTCTGATTTAGTGCTTTGCATCATGTCACGTAATTCGCTGATTTCGTCTTTTTGTTGATTCAGCATACTTTGTAACTCATCAGAACGAATTTCTTTTTCTATATCTTCACGGGTTGTCGCAACAAAAGCTTTCATCTTACCGACAAATTTTCCTGCCTTTGCAGCAACTTCGGGCAGGCGTTCAGGACCTACAACCATCAAGGCAATAATACCCACAACCAATAATTCAAGGAAGCCCGAGTCAAACATTATGTACTAGCCTGTGTAATACTTATTAAGACTTAGTAGATTCTTTTACTTTTGATACCGCGTCGATAACATCGTCTTTAGCGTCTACAATTGCTTCTTTTGTAGCATTCTTTGTAGACTTCGCTTCATTTTCGCCTGTTTTCATCGAGTCTTTGAAGTTTTTCACCGCTCCACCCAAATCACCACCCGCATTGCGTAAACGCTTTGTACCGAAGATTACAACTACGATAACTAAAATGATTAATAAAGACCAAGGGCTAATTCCCGCTAAACCAAATCCGTATAACATTTTCTATTCTCCTACTTTTATTTATTTCTACTGGCTTTCTCTACCAATCCAGATGTCCCGAACCGACGCTCCAATTCTTTTAAAACATCGTCTGGGTGTAAATTTTGTTGTGCTAATAATACAAGGGTATGAAACCATAAGTCAGCAACTTCGTAGATTATTTTATCCGTGTTTTTACTTAGCCCTTCATTATGCTCTGCATCTTTTGCAGCCATAACAACTTCTGTTGCTTCTTCACCGACCTTTTTCAAGATAGCATCCAAGCCTTTGTCGTATAACGAAGCGACATAAGAGCTTCCCGCTTCTGCTGATTTACGCTCTTCTAATATTTTTGCAACTTCTGTTAGTGTATTACTCATACTATTTATTTAAATATAGGGTCACTATATTCTCATTTCAATACCTTGCTGAGACATATATTCTTTTGCCTCACCAACGGTATATTCATTAAAGTGAAAAATACTCGCCGCTAAAACCGCATCAGCACCTGCTTTTAGCACGCCATCAGCTAAATGCTGAAGATTACCAACTCCACCTGATGCAATTACAGGTATATTCACAGCATCAACAATGGCTTTTGTTAGCGGAATATTAAAACCAGACTTTGTACCATCTTTGTCCATGCTCGTAACTAATAGTTCACCTGCACCATAGTCGGCCATTTTCTTTGCCCATTCTACCGCATCAATCCCTGTGTCGTTACGTCCGCCGTGGGTAAAAATATCCCATTTGTCTGGCTCGCCCTCTTTACTGACTTTTTTGGCATCAATGGCGACAACGATACATTGCGAGCCGTAGTATTCAGCAGCTTCTTTGACTAGTTCTGGATTGTGGATAGCAGCGGTGTTGATTGCAACTTTATCTGCGCCTGCATTTAGCATGGTACGAATATCTTCAACTTTGCGAATGCCACCACCTACGGTTAGCGGAATGAAAACCTCTGATGCTATCGCTTCAACCATATCAACCGTAGTTTTACGATTATCTGAACTTGCCGTAATATCTAAAAAGGTAATTTCATCTGCACCTTCTCTATTGTAACGCGCGGCAACTTCAACAGGATCGCCCGCATCACGGATATCAACAAAGTTCACACCTTTTACGACGCGACCATTATCAACATCCAAACAGGGGATTATACGTTTTGCGAGTGCCATCTAGCTTAGCCCCTCTACATATTTATGCGCTTCTGCTAAATCAATTGTGCCTTCGTAGATTGATCGGCCAAGAATCGTGCCAGTAACACCCGCCTCTTCGACCTTACAAAGCTCAATAATATCATCCATATTGGTCACACCACCTGATGCAATAACAGGGATATTTATACTTTTAGCTAGCTCAACGGTTGCCTCAATATTTACGCCTTTCATCATGCCATCACGCGCAATATCGGTATAAACGATTGCAACCACACCCGCTTCTTCAAAATTCTTGGCTAAATCTAT
>JALSLX010000159.1 GCA_026988095.1 Thiotrichaceae bacterium | reverse complement strand
AAACATTAAAATTGTTTTTGCCATAAATTTCCTATTTCACAAACAAATAAAAAGCCAAGAATCATCTTGGCTTTTTATTTGTTTGTGAAATAGGCTTAGCCTAAAATCTAAACAGCAAAAGAACTACCATCATCTTTTGTAATCATCATTATCGTAGAGCGCGGTTTACTATCACCTCCACCGGGAAAGTGCGAGTTTGCTTTTCTCTCTCCAGGATGTTGAATACCAACAAATAAAGTTTTTTGATCGCCACTAAAAGTAAGCCCTGTAACTTCGCAAGCAATTGGAGCCGTCATAAAGCGCTTTATTTCGCCTGTTTCTGGATCACCACAAAGCATCTGATTATTCCCCATGCCTGCAAAATCATCTTTATTGCTATATTTTCCATCTGTTAAAATCCAAAGCCTACCCGCTCCATCAAAACCAATCCCATCAGGACTATTAAACATATTTTCAGCTGTAATATTTTTACTACCCGCATATGCATCTTTATGAACTGTTGGATTACCAGCCAATACATATAAATCCCACTCAAAAGTAATAGCCGTATGGTCATTGTTAGCAGGTTGCCAACGTACAATTTGACCATAGTTGTTTTTGGCACGAGGATTTGGTCCTCCAACATATTGCCCTTGCTTCTTGCCTCGGTGCTTATTATTTGTCAACGTACAGAAAACTGTCTTGTTGTTGGGATGTATAGCAACCCATTCAGGGCGGTCCATTGTAGTTGCACCAACAACTGATGCAGCCTGTCGTGCATAAATCATTACTGTTGCCTGATCCGAAAAACCATTTTCTTTAGTTAAACCATTTTTACCATGCGTGAGCTCCAACCATTCACCCTGACCTTTTCCATCATCAGTATCCATACTGAATTTAGCAACAAAAAGAGTTCCTTCTTCAAGAAGCTCTCTGTTAGCTTTTTGATTCTCTGGGTTATACTTTCCCTTGGAGACAAACTTATATAAATGCTCCCCACGTTCATCATCGCCTAAGTAAACCACTACATGACCATCACTATTAATCATTAAGGCCGCATTTTCATGCTTAAATCGACCTAGCGCAGAACGTTTTTTGGGTACTGAAGTTGGGTTCATGGGATCAATTTCAACCACCCAACCAAAGCGATGTGGCTCATTAGGATTTTTAGAAAAATCAAAGCGACTGTCAAACTTACTCCACTGATATCGCTTGTCAGATGGCTTTATACCATAACGCTTTTGTTCTGCTGTAACTTCTGTGCCATCTGGAGCACCAAAGTAACCATGAAAGTTCTCTTCACAAGTTAGATATGTTCCCCAAGGGGTCATACCATTTGCACAGTTATTAAATGTACCCAAAATGGTTTTCCCAGCGGGGTCTGCTTTTGTTTTCAATAAGTCGTGCCCTGTCGCTGGCCCTGTCATTTCCATCTCTGTATTAGCCGTTATGCGACGATTCAGTTTACCTGCTTTATCTACTTTCCAAGAATTACCCTCTTTAGCAACCTCAAATACAGAAACACCATGAGCAGCTTGACCTTTTTTTACATCATCAGCTGTCATTGACTTACCTTCGTGGTGAAACAGGTATTCTGGATTAATATATTCATTATTTACCGCCATGACCGCACGATCATTATTAATCGCAAAGAAATGCATACCATCTGTATTATCGCCAAACTGTCTTTCTTGGGATGACGCTGGTGCTTTACCTGATGAATCAAATTCAGGAGCATCAACAAAAAGAGGATCTCCCCATGATATTAGTGGCTTAGCAGAATAGCCTTCGGGAACAATCACACTATCGGCGGTACTAGCAGAAATGGCATTAAACGCAAGTAAGTTGCTGTGGTTTGTCTTCTTATGGGATCCTGCAATTGCCTGAGACAACGGAGACATTGCTAAAAACGCCCCCATACCCAAAGCACCCGAGCTTTTCATAAAGTCCCTTCGACTTAGGGCTTTATCAACCATTTTAGTAAACTGAGAGTCATCATTATCTAAATTACTAGATTGTTCATGCAAATCAATATTTTTCATCATTTAGCTCTTTCTTTTGTTAATAATCGATAACAAATATCGTAACAATGAACTATGACAATAGAATGACACTAAATTTATATAAATATTGAATAAATAGAATGAGCTTAGACCAGGAAACCCTGCAATAACCTGATGTACACAAACATATTTAGCTTTGTGTCCTCAGCCCAACCTACCAAACAATTAACGATGCTTACGATTCTGCTCTTCTTTAAATTTCTTTTTTTCATCGCGGTGCTTATTGGCAAACTTGACCACATCCCCACCGATATGATCTTCACCACGCTCTTCTGCAAGTTTGATTTGTTTTTGGCGCTCTAAATAACGCTGCTTTTGTACTTCAGAGGTTTGATCGTAACAATGATGACAACTCACACCTTGCGTGTAATGCTCGTGATTTTTATCATCTTCAGTAATTGGCATACGGCATGCATGGCATTGATCATATTGACCTTTTTCAAGTTGATGGTTTACCGATACGCGATTATCAAATACAAAGCATTCACCTTGCCACATGGATTCTTCTTCGGGCACTTCTTCTAAGTATTTAAGCACGCCACCTTCAAGGTGATAGACCTCTTCAAAACCTTGTGTTTTTAAGTAAGCAGTCGATTTTTCACAGCGGATACCACCCGTGCAAAACATCGCTACTTTTTTATGTTTGTTTTTATCAAGATTATCTTTGACGTATTGAGGAAACTCACGAAACACGGTTGTATCTGGGTTAACAGCATCTTTAAATGTACCTATTGCCACTTCGTAGTCATTGCGTGTGTCTACCAATAAAACATCAGGATCAGAGATTAAGGCATTCCAATCTTGGGGTTTTACATAAGTACCCACGATGTGTTTTGGATCAATACCTTCTACGCCCATCGTGACTATTTCTTTTTTAAGTTTTACGCGTGTACGATAAAACGGCAGTACTTCATCATAGGATTCTTTGGTATCAATATTAGCGAATCGTGGATCATTACGTAGCCAGCCTAAAACATTATCTATGCCTTCACGCTTTCCTGAAATTGTTCCATTAATACCTTCACGCGCTAACAATAATGTGCCACGCACACCATTAATATCCATCACATTATGCAAGGGATCGCGTATTTCTTCAAAATCTTCAAGAATGACAAAATGATAAAGGGCACAAACGACAAATTGAGACATGACTTAAACCAATATAACTAAATAACTAAATATATAAATGATAAAATGAGGCGCATTATACGTGTAAAAATAAAATATTAAAATTGACCTATAGCAACAAGACAAAGACTAATTAAGATCAGTCGCGTATTTTTTAAGTAAATCTAATGAGATTATCTCTAAGGCTCGTTGATGCGTTCTCCCTAAAAATACCCGAGGCGCTGCACCATCTTCATAGGCTTCCAACCAACGCGCTGCGCACAAACACCATCCATCCCCTGCTTTTAAACCTTCAAATCCATATTCTGGCATAGGTGTTGATAAATCGTTGCCCTTCTCTTTTGAATAAGCAAGAAACTCTTTGCTAGCTTGAATACACACCGTATGTGAACCGTAATCTTCTTCACAGGTATTACAGTGACTATCGCGGAAAAAGCCTGTGACCGGTTTATCTCCACACAATTCTAGTGGCTCACCTAGAACACTGATTGAATCATCTTTTATCATTTTTTCACCTTATTATTTTTTCTACGAGCCTTAAAAAAGTCTTTCAATATTTGTCCACATTCTTCTCGCATCAAACCACCTAGCACCTCGATTTGATGATTATGGTAATCCTGAGAAAACAAATCTATCGCGCTACCTGCCGTACCTGTGCGAGGGTCTGGCGCGCCAAACACAACTCGCCCAACTCGCGCATGAATCATCGCACCTGCACACATAGTGCAAGGTTCTAAAGTAACGTACAGCGTTGTATGTGGTAAGCGGTAGTTGTTGAGGTTTTTACCTGCCGCGCGAATTGCCATGATTTCTGCATGCGCCGTTGCATCATGCTTATCAATCGGTTGATTCCAACCTTCGGCAATTAACTGATTTTCTTTGACGATAACAGCACCAACAGGTACCTCACCTTCATCACGAGAACGTTCGGCAAGTTTTAACGCGTGTTGCATCCATTGTTGATCTTCTAATGTGTTCACAAGTGCTTAGAATGCGCTAAACAGAGCGTTTTAAAGCCCACCCCCCCTGTTTTTCGCTGTTTTGTATGAGAATATTTCTTATACATTTTTCATATATCCTATTTTACTGTTCAGATTGCCTCTAGAATTCGTCAGTCCAAGGCGGGAAATGTGAGCTTGCAAGTGCAAGTGATCATTTTCCCAACGCGGGAATGGCGGATTATAGAGGTGAGCTGTGCAGTAAAAAAATTATTCCCACTCTATTGTCGCCGGCGGCTTGCCCGATATATCATAAGTCACACGCGACACATTACTAATCTCATTAATAATTCGGTTAGAAACCAAACTCAAAAATTCATAGGGCAGATGCGCCCAACGTGCTGTCATAAAGTCTATCGTCTCTACCGCGCGCAAGGCGATAACATAGTCATAACGACGTCCATCTCCCGTTACACCAACAGACTTAATGGGTAAAAAGACCGCGAATGCCTGTGAAGTTTTATCATAAAGATCATGCTTATAAAGCTCCTCGATAAAAATATTATCAGCAAGACGCAGAATATCAGCAAATTCCTTTTTTACTTCACCTAAGATTCGCACACCCAAACCAGGCCCAGGGAATGGATGACGATGTACCATTTGTGCAGGCAAACCAAGCTCGATACCAATGGTACGAACCTCATCTTTAAATAGCTCACGCAGTGGCTCTACCAGCCCAAGCTTCATATCTTCTGGTAAACCACCCACATTGTGGTGTGATTTAATCAAATGCGCTTTGCCTGTTTTACTACCCGCTGATTCGATAACATCAGGATAGATCGTACCCTGTGCTAGCCACTTTGCATTGGTGAGTTTATTTGATTCTTCTTCGAATATTTCAACAAATAAATTGCCAATGATTTTACGTTTTTCTTCTGGATCTGTTTTTCCTTTCAAGGCAGAAAGATACCGCTCTTCTGCATTCACACGGATTACTTTTACACCCATGTGCTCGGCAAACATCCTCATCACTTGATCGCCTTCATCCAAGCGCAATAAGCCTGTATCTACAAACACACAGGTAAGTTGTTTGCCTATTGCTTTGTGTAACATTGCGGCAACAACAGATGAATCTACACCACCTGACAAGCCAAGAATGACGTCATCATCGCCAACCTGCTCTTGCACGTTTTTGATGCTGTCTTCAATAATATTTTGCGGTGTCCATAGGTTTGCACAATCACAAATTTCTCGAGTAAAACGCTCAAGAATACGCCCGCCCTGTTTTGTGTGCGTTACTTCGGGGTGAAACTGAATGCCGTAGAATTGCTTATCTTCATTGGCTATACCAGCAATAGGTGCATTTTCGGTACTTGCCATGAGTTTGAATGACTCTGGAATCTCAACAACATGATCACCATGCGACATCCAAACATCTAATAAGCCATGACCTTCTTCATTGACTTCATCTTCAATATCTTTAAACAATGCCGTATGCCCACGCGCACGCACTTGAGCATAACCATATTCTTGATGATCTGCTGTCTCAACCTTGCCACCAAAGTGCATCGCCATGGTTTGCATACCGTAACAAATACCTAGCACTGGCACGCCTAAATCATAAACAGCTGATGGTGCAACGGGCGCATCATCACCAATCGTAGATTCTGGTCCACCCGATAGAATAATACCTTTAGCTTTGAAGTCGATGACATCTTGGCTACTCACATCCCACGGATAAATCTCACAGTAAACACCAACCTCACGCACACGTCGTGCGATAAGTTGAGTGTATTGTGCGCCGAAGTCTAGGATTAGGATGCGGTCTGTATGGATGTTGTTTGTCATGGTTATATCTACTTAAAAGATTAAAAGACTTTTGCCACGGAATGCACGGAAGTGACACGAAAAAAAACAAAATATAAAAAAGGTATTTCAGAATCGTTCTGCTTGCCCCCGTTTTGTTTCAGTACAAGGCGGAAAATGTGAGCTTACAAATGTAAGTGATCATTTTCCAACGCAGTAATGGAACAAATAAGGGGGTAAGAAAAATGATTATGAGTGGTAGTTAGGTGCTTCCTTGGTAATCGTCACGTCGTGAACATGGCTTTCTGCCATGCCTGCACCCGTGATTCTCACAAACTCTGGCTTGCTACGCATCTCTTCTAGATTTGCACAGCCAACGTAGCCCATGCTTGAACGTACTCCACCTGTTAGCTGATGAATAATCGGCGCAAGAGGACCTTTGTAAGGCACTTGTCCTTCAATGCCTTCAGGCACTAATTTATCTGCCGCATTTTCTGATTCTTGGAAATATCGATCACTCGAACCATCTGCCATCGCCGCTAATGAACCCATTCCACGATATGACTTATAAGAGCGACCTTGATAGATGCTAATTTCACCAGGCGCTTCATCCGTACCTGCAAACATGCCACCGAGCATGACACAATGTGCGCCTGCCGCTAAAGATTTTGCTATATCACCTGAGAAGCGAATTCCACCATCTGCTATCAAAGGCACTCCGCTATCTTTAAGCGCTTCGGCAACATTCATAATCGCTGAAATTTGCGGAACACCTACACCAGCCACCATACGTGTTGTACAGATTGAACCTGGACCAATGCCTACTTTCACTGCATCTGCTCCTGCTTCTACTAAGGCTAATGCCGCCGCTCCTGTTGCTATATTTCCACCGATAACTTCAACTTGCGGGAAGCTGTCTTTCACCCATTTTACACGGTCTAAAACACCTTGCGAATGCCCGTGTGCAGTATCTACAATAATTACATCTACACCCGCTTCAACTAAAGCGGTAACACGTGCTTCTGTTCCATGACCTGTGCCGACAGCCGCGCCTACACGTAGGCTTTCAGATGCATCTTTACAAGCATTGGGGAAGTCTGTTGATTTTTGAATATCTTTAACCGTGATTAAGCCTCGTAATTTAAATTCGTTATTTACAAGCAACACTTTTTCAATTTTATATTTATGCAGTAACGCTTGGATTTCATCTTTACTAGCACCTTCGGTAACCGTAACAAGATCATCTTTTTGCGTCATAATTGCAGATACTGGCTGATCTAAATTGGTTTCAAAGCGTAAATCACGACTTGTAACGATCCCTACTAAATCATCTTCATTTTCAATAACAGGTACGCCTGATATTTTATTCTTTGCTGTAAGCGCCATGACATCGCCTACAGACATATTTGGGCCAATCGTAATTGGATCTTTAATGATGCCACTTTCAAAGCGTTTAACGGTAGAAATGATTTTAGCTTGCTCATCAATCGTCATGTTTTTATGAACGATTCCTAAGCCTCCTTCTTGAGCAAGAGATATAGCCAGTTTTGCTTCTGTAACCGTATCCATTGCTGCTGAAAGCATTGGGATATTTAATTTAATTTTTTTAGTAAGACTAGTGCTCAAATCAACCTCTGCGGGTAACACATTTGAATGGGCGGGTATTAATAAAACATCGTCAAATGTTAGCGCTTCTTCGAGAATTCTCATATTATATTTATTCCAACTGTTGGGGTGTTATTGGGTTTGCGAGCATTATTTAATCAAGAAATCATAAGCTACATAAGCATTACCTTAATTAAGCGACTTATTATAGAGATTGACCTTTAGAAGGTAAACTGGTATCTATACAAATGTAGTTAATCAATTACCTATTTTTAATTAAATAGCATATAAAAATATTCATCTAATAGGAGGAATGAATGAACCTTAAACTTGTACTAGCAACATTAGCATTTTCATTAACCACATCAGCAATGGCTGGCGGCGCGGCTGATGCTATAAAAGCAGCAAAAGCGGCACAAAAAGAAGCTAAAGCAGTTGGCTTTGAATGGCGCGATATGGGAAAAATGATCAAGAAAGCTGAAAAACTTGCAAAAGAAGGCAAAGGTAAGAAAGCAACTAAAATTGCTAATACGGTTGTAATGCACGGTAAAGCTGCGCTTAAGCAAGCTGCACTCGCTAAATCAGCTGGACCACGTTTCTAAGTTTCTTTCTTTAGAAATTACAATAAAAAAGCCGAGCTAGTCTCGGCTTTTTTATTGACTTCAATTTACCAACTATCAATCTATGCAAACATCAAACCGTACTATTCTCAATGTATCTGAGCTCAATGCAGAAGTTAACCAACTTCTAACACAAGGATTCCCTTTGCTTTGGGTTGAAGGTGAAATTTCTAATTTAGTTCGCCCAGCCTCCGGACATTTATATTTCACTTTAAAAGATAATAAATCACAAATTAAGAGTGCCATGTTTCGTAATCGTAATATGAAACTATCCATCCAACCTGAAAATGGTATGAAAGTGTTAGTACGTGGTCGAGTCGGTTTATACGAGCCTCGCGGTGACTATCAATTGATTGCCGAGCACATGGAAGATGCAGGTGTTGGACAATTACAGAGGCAATTTGAAGCCTTAAAGAAAAAACTAGCTGATGCTGGATTGTTTGCGGAAGAACACAAACAAGAATTCCCCGAATATCCCAAACGAATTGGTGTAATCACATCACCTACAGGGGCTGCTATTCGAGATATTCTACAAGTTTTATCACGCAGAAGCCCGCACACGCCCATTTTGATTTATCCTGTATCTGTACAAGGAGAAGCCTCAAAAATACAAATTGAAACAGCTATACGTCGCGCTAATAGTGATAAAAAATGTGATGTGCTAATCCTTGCCAGGGGTGGTGGATCAATAGAGGACTTATGGTCATTCAATGAAGAAAATGTTGCCAAAGCAATGTACAACTCAGAGTTACCCATTATATGTGGCGTAGGTCATGAGATTGACTTCACCATTGCCGACTTTGTTGCCGATATGCGTGCACCAACACCTTCTGCTGCTGCTGAGTTAATTACTCCAGACCGTAATCAACTTTTAACCGATGTGATTCAAACTCAGCTTTGGATGAAGCAAACTATTAATCGAGAAATCAGACAAAAGCAACAACACCATGAATGGCTAGAATCAAGGCTGCAACTACAAAAACCCTCAAACAAAATTCAACAACAAGCCCAAAAGCTTGATGACTTAAATACTAGACTTCAATATAAAATCAGTAACATCATTCATGAAAAACAATCTGTTACTGAAAATATTAAAATTCGCTTAAAAACGAATACTCCCAAAAGAAAATTATCAGAAAAGCAACAAGCTCTGGCTTATTTTACGACAAGATTAAAACAGACTATCAACAAAAAGAACCAACAATGCCAATCTGACTTTAAAATTAAAATGGCTATGCTCGATAGTATCAGTCCACTAAAAACCCTGGATAGGGGTTATGCCATCATTAAGGATTCTGCGTCTGAAAGACTCATCACATCCAAAAAAACACTTAAATCAGAACAGCACGTTGTAATCCAGTTCAAAGATGGAGAGGCAGATGCTAAGATTTTGTGAGAAATATATCATCATTAATCACATCAACAGCTACAGCCGTTAAACCAATTCCCTCACAAGGCCCTCCCAAACAATCACCCTCTTCTATAGAAAAACGTGCACCGTGCAGAGCACATATAATCGTTTCCTTCTTCTCATCCAAGAATTCATCAGGATTCCATTCGAGTGGTGCTTGGGCATGAGGGCAAATATTTTCATAAGCATAAATATGATTATTTTTACGAATTAAAAAAATATCGGTACTCTTACGCTTGATCTTCACATTGAAAGTTTTTGAAGTTAAATCATTTAGCTCGGATAATTTACACAATATTGTTGAGTTTGGTTTTTTTGTCATTTCTTCCTTTTATCTCACAACTAATACACCTAGTACAACCCAGCAAGACTACTCACCACTACATTCTAGTAAGTTAAAGCCTCTCTTAGCAGATGGATTTGCATTATGAATGCCCCAGTCACTTTATTCAAAAATACTTTAATCGCATTAATGTTATTATTCGCTTATTTTTCAAGCCTCCATGCTACTCCTATATCACATTTAATATCAACACAATCCAACTTAGTTGGAAAAGTATTTAACGATAAAGATGGGGATGGCTATCAAGATGTCAACGAAGAAGGAATAATAGGAATTCGTTTAGCAACAATGACCGGTTTAATTATCGTAACCGACAGTAATGGTCGCTACAGTGTACCTGATGCTATTGGTGAGACTCAAAGTTGGGGGAGTAATCTCATTCTTAAACTAGACCGAGCTAGCCTTCCACAAGGTGCTGCTTTAACCACCGAAAACCCACGTATCATACGTTTTGCCAATACAGGGCTAAGCAAAGTAAACTTTGGAGTGCAACTTCCTTAAGGAGAAACTGATCAAGTCCAATTATATTTAGCTTGCCAAATTCGCCGATCTTCGTGGAAAATAGCAACAAACTTCTCTGCACTAAATTTTAATCGACTTGATCAGTCTTTCCTTAACGGTATCGTGTAATGTAGATCCAAGTTATGCCTCAAGTGAAAAAATCCAAAGCTAAGGTAAGTTATTTCATGCTAGAATCCTCTCCTTTAAAATCACCCATCCCCCACTTTTATGGCGAATTCTAACCCCCCCCTAACTTATCGTGATTCTGGCGTAGATATTGATACAGGCAATGCATTAATTGACCGCATAAAACCCCATACTAAACGCACTACTCGCCCTGAAGTCATGGGTGGCTTAGGTGGATTTGGTGGTTTGATGTCAATCCCAGAAGGTTACAAACAACCTATATTAGTTTCTGGTACTGACGGTGTTGGTACAAAATTAAAACTGGCAATTGATGCTGAAATATACGACACCATTGGTATTGATCTTGTTGCTATGTGCGTCAACGATATTATCGTTACGGGTGCTGAGCCTCTATTTTTTCTAGATTATTACGCCACAGCTAAATTAAACAATGATATTGCTGTCGATGTAATTAAAGGTATCGCCGACGGCTGTGTAGAATCTGGCTGTGCATTAATTGGCGGTGAGACGGCTGAAATGCCAGGCATGTATGCCAAAGGTGATTTTGACCTTGCAGGCTTTAGTGTGGGTGTTGTAGAAAAATCAGAAATATTAGACCCTAAAAATGTAAAAGCTGGTCAGGTCTTACTAGGTCTAGCTTCTAGCGGCCCACATTCAAACGGCTACTCATTGGTTCGTAAAGTTATCGAAGTGAGTGGTGCATCATTAAATGATTCTTTTGATGGCACAACACTTGGTAAAGCATTGCTTTCACCTACTGTGCTTTATGTTAAGCCTATTTTAGAGGCGCTTAAAAATCATAAAATCCATGCTATCGCCCATATCACAGGTGGCGGTTTAACCGAAAACTTGCCACGTGTTATGCCAGAAAACAGCAAAGGTGTGATCGATCTAAAAAGTTGGGATCGCCCAGCTGCATTTGGATGGTTACAAGAGCAAGGCAATATAGAAGAAGCAGAAATGCTACGCACATTTAACTGTGGTATCGGAATGGTTGTAGTAATTGATGAATCCGATGTTGATGCAGTATCTGCTCATTTCAAACAAACGGGCATTGATAACTGGGTAATAGGGTCTATTCAAGATTCAACAGAGACTGAGCCACATATCGAATATGTTTAAAATCGTTGTTTTACTGTCTGGTGAAGGCAGTAATCTCCAAGCAATTATTAATCAAATTGACTTAGGAAATATTGAAGCAGAAATAGTTGCCGTCATTAGTAACCGTGCTGATGCTAATGGACTGAATCGTGCCGAGAAAGCAGGCATCCCAAATATTGTTTTAGAACATATACACTTTTCTGACCGAGAAGCATTTGATCAATCACTCGCCCAAATTATTGATAGTTACGAGCCTGACTTAATTGTTCTCGCTGGTTTTATGCGAATTCTCAGCGATGGCTTTGTCGAAAAGTTTCAAAACAAAATCATCAATATTCACCCCTCACTACTCCCAAAATATAAAGGTTTGCATACACATAAACGTGCTATCGAAAATGGCGATGAAGAACATGGGGCGACAGTACATTTTGTGGTGCCAACACTTGATTCTGGCGAAGCAATACTTCAAGGTGTCGTGCCAGTAAAAAAAGGAGATACAGAAGAATCTCTAGCCCAGAGAGTACATGAAATCGAGCATATTATTTACCCACAAGCTATCCAAAAAGTTATAGGTCAAACATAGCTATACACACTATGTTTGATAATAAGCTCTACTCTGGTACGCCTTGCCACAACATTTCATAACCTAATTCATGTGTATCATCACAAAAAGTTGCTAATTCACTAAATTTCTCTTTAAAGAGCTTATCAGCGTGGGATTTCTCATGTTGTTCAAAAGACTTCCAATAGGTGATGATGACTAACTCACCTTGTTTTATTTTAGCATTTTGTGCTTTTTCTTCAGGAGTTGACCCTACCGAGCCTTCTTCAGAAATAAACCCTGAATATTTGAAAACTTGCCCACCAATAAAGCCACCGTTATCATCACCGTAGTTATTTTTAACCACATTGCACATCTCACCCAAGGTAAGTTCTACATCTTCAATCTTTACGCCGTCTTTGAGGTCAACAACATTGAAAAGCATGACACAGCCAAAAGGTATTTCTATAGGTTCAAACATGACAAGCCTCCAGTTGAATTAGTTATACCTATATCATTTAGCCTAATAATATTTTTTCAACCGCTAATAAATCTTCTTCGGTATCCACACCATGTCCTGGCACTTCCTCTGCAACTGCCACATGAATTCTTGCGCCATGCCACATAGCGCGTAATTGCTCTAGTTTTTCCAGTTGCTCAATTTGGCAAGATTCCATCTCTGCAAAGTTTTTTAAATAGCCTGCTCGATAGGCATAGATACCGATATGTCGCAACGCAAAATCATTCACTTGATCAACACCCTCATCACGCTGAAAAGGAATTGAAGCACGGCTAAAATACAATGCCATGCCATTTTTATCACTGACAACTTTTACAATATTGGGATCACTATATTCTTTTTCACTGCTCAATGGGGTTGCTAATGTGGCAATTGAGGCTTCAGAATTATTGGCTAGATTATTTGCCACCTGTTTTAGGTTCGCAATCGGTGTGAGTGGTTCATCACCTTGTAGGTTTACAACTATAGTGTTATCTGGCCAATTATTTAACTTAACCACTTCTGCCAAACGATCGCTACCTGTTTCGTGTTCTACTGATGTCATACAAACATTTGCACCAAACTTTTCACAGGTTTTTTGAATACGATCATCATCTGTAGCGATTATTATTTCATCAAAACCTACTTCATCACTGGCATCTTTTGCGCGCTCAAACACGTGTTGAATCATTGGCTTTCCTGCAAGCAATCGCAAGGGCTTACCTGGTAAACGAGTCGAGGCATAACGCGATGGAATAACTAGAACAATTTTTGAATTGGTTTCTGACATAGTTTTACCCTGATAGCCTATCTTTTTACTTCCTTTTTACTTCTTCTGCGGTTAATTCGCGTGCTTCTTCTTCTAGCATGACGGGAATCCCATCAACAATAGGGTAGGCTAATCGTGCCGACCGAGAAATTAATTCTTTATTTTTTTTACCATAGATTAATGGGCCTTTTGTGACAGGGCAAACCAAAATATCGAGTAATTTCTTATCCATGCTTAAAATATCATCCCTTTTCAACAATATTGATAAGCCACCCCCCCCTTATTTCGATGATTTGTGTTCTAAATTAGATACAAATCATCGAAATAAGGGGGGGGTGGATACTATAAAACGTGTTTTTAACCCTTTAATAGGCTTAATAGTGCCTTTTTAAAGCTATTATCCAACTCTGCGGTTACTGGTAGACTCCAAAAGCTATCTTTTGCGAAACTATTTGAGAACCTTTGGCACTTTACCGCATCTTTCTCAGTCATTATAACGGGTAAATCATCATCAAACTGTAAATCCGTTTCAATAAAATCATGATGATCAGGAAAACTGTGCGTTATTAATTGTAAACCACCCTGCTCTTTCAATGCATTAAAAAAACGCTGTGGGTTTCCAATACCTGTCACGGCATGAATTGCTTGAAAGCCGTTACTCTTACTAAAATCCTCCAGATTTTTTTTCTCATCTGTCACTAAATTAGTCAGCGTATGACCTTTTAAGTGCATGGTAAAAAAATCCGTTGCATGCAGGTCTGTTTTTCTTTTACTCGCTATTTCTCCGTTCACAACGATCATTTCGCAAGTACTTAATCGCTTTTTTCTCTCGCGTAATGGCCCTGCTGGTAAGCACCAGCCGTTACCTAACATCCTCGCCCCATCTAGCACTGCTATTTGAATATCACGCGGGAGCTTATAATGCTGCATCCCATCATCGGAGATAATCACATCGCAATCATGCTGCTTAGTCAGTGCTTTTATCGACTCTAAACGATCAGCACCTGTATAGACGGGGACTTGTGTTTTACTTGCCATTAAAACAGCTTCATCACCGACCATCTTAGGGTCTGATTGTGCTTTAACACTTTGTGGCCATGAACGTGCTTGCCCACCATAACCCCGTGTAATGATAGCTGGTTTATAACCCGCCTCTTTTAACAGGTTGACAATATAAATAGTGAGCGGTGTTTTACCTGTACCACCAACGGTGATATTACCCACAACTATTACTGGGCATGGTAACTTGGTTTTATTATTACGATGCTTAAAACGATGCAATCTATTTATCGCACAATATACCGCTGTTAATGGCATTAACAAAAACTTGCCCGATCCATTGTTATACCAGATATTTTCTAACCACTGTTGAAGCTTGGAAGTCTTCTTAGAGCTATTCTCTGAACTCTTTTCTAAGTTCTTTTCTAAGTTCTCATTAGACTTATTAAGTGAGCTCTTATTTGAGTGCTTACTTGCCATCTGAAAATTGAAGATTATACAGTTTTGAATAAGCACCTTTTTGTGCCAACAGTTCTTTATGTGTACCCGACTCGATGATCTCTCCTGCTTCCATCATCAAAATCTTATCGGCTTTCTCTATTGTTGATAGACGATGTGCAATCATGAAGGTAGTACGATTTTTTAATAGCATTTCCAAGGCATTTTGAATATGACGCTCTGATTTTGTATCCAGCGCTGAGGTAGCTTCATCTAAAATCAATATTGGCGCATCAGAAAGAATTGCACGAGCAATCGCTATACGCTGTTTTTGCCCGCCTGATAGTAGCGTGCCGTTTTCACCTACTTGCGTATCTAAACCTAATGGGAGTTTTTCAATAAACTCTAATGCAAAAGCCGCTTTTGCGGCTAATTTTATCTCTTCATCACTGGCCACTCGCATATTACCGTAGGCTATATTATTACGAATCGTATCGTTAAATAAGGTTACATCTTGCCCAACATAAGCAAACTGTTCACGTAAATTCAAAAGTTTAATAGCTTGTAGTGGATGCCCGTCTAAAGTAATTTCACCTTGCCAGTCATCATAAAACCGTGGCAACAAATTAACCAAAGTTGTTTTACCGCTACCTGATTGCCCTACGAGGGCGATTTTCTCACCTGCTTTAACGCTAAAGCTAATATTTTTAAGAACAGAGTCTGACTCTTGATTATAACTAAAAGCCACTTTCTTAAACTCAAAGTTACCTGTGGCTTTTTTAAGGATTTTAGTACCCGTATCTTTCTCTGCCGATTCATCCAGTAAAGAAAAAATACTCTCTCCTGCTGCAATACCACCCTGTAAAATAGCATTCACACTGGTAAGGCGTTTTAATGGATCAAAAAGCGCAATCATCGCCGTCATAAATGCCATGAAACGCCCTGGTGTAAATTGTTCTAGCAAATCCCCTCGTGTTGCTGAGTAAACCACCACTGCCAATGCTAAAGCCATTACAAATTGCACTATCGGCATACTTAAACGCTCAGTGACTACTCGCTTCATATAAGACTTATGGTTCTTCTCATTGACATCTTCAAAGCGCTTAGACTCGTAATCTAAACCATCGTAAATGCGAATTTCACGGGTTGCTGAAATAGCCTCATTACTAATTTGTGTTACTTCACTAACCTGATCTTGAATCAATCTGCTTAGCTTACGAAAACGCTTTGAGATATAAGCAATTAAACCTGCAATGACTGGAGCGGTGAAAAGCACAATTAGGGCTAACTCCCAACTGTAGTAAAACATTACAACTAAAGAACCAATGACTATCACGCTATCTTGCACCAGTACCGTCAAACCTTTTGTAGCCGCTACGGATACTTGTTCAACATGATAGATAAGGCGTGTAACTAATTGACCTGAGTTGTTTTTATCATAAAAAGAAACAGGCAGACGTAATAAGCGTGAGAATAATTCTGAGCGAATTTCCTTCACTACCGAGCGCCCAATCCACTCCATCGAATAGCTCGACATAAAACTAGCGATACCTCGCATTAGGAAGATAACCAACAGTGCAATGGGTGCCCATTTTATCGTTACTGGATCCTTCTCCATAAACGTACCATCGAGCAAGGGTTGCATATATAACGCAAATAGGGGAACTGTTGAGCCAGCAACAACTAAACCGATAAAAGCAAGAATTAGGTATCGCCAATGTTTAAGTGCATAAGCGGCAAGGCGTTTGTAAATTACAAGGCCATCACCTTGAGATAAAACAGCTTTTGAGGAGGAAGACGGCGTGGACAAAAAGAAACCTCAGTTTCAATTAATAAAAAGGTAGGAACAAAATTTTAACATAAAAAAGCCCCAGAAACTGATTGCTTCTAGGGCTTTTTTTCATCCTGCATAAGCTAGGACACCTGAGCATTTACTCAGTTATAAATATTGGTTTTTTTCTTAGACTGTGCAGTTGCCATTGAAAAATTGGTTAAGCCTAAACGACCCGCAATATCCATCACTGTAACGACAGATTGGTAGCTTGCATTTGCATCGGCACTAATAACCAAGGGTGGGTTTTTACCGCGCTGGTCTAAAATCTGACTCACTGCTCTAAATAATGTCTCTGGCTTATTGTTTAATATCTCTCGACCATCTACAAAATATTGACCTTGAGCATCAATAAGAATTTCAAGAGTATCATTTTTTACAGGCGCAGCAACTGCATTGCTTGTTGTAGGAAGGTTAATTTTAATCTTAGCATCTCGATCAAATGTTGTTGTCACCATGAAAAATATCAATAGCAAAAATACCACATCAATCAAAGGCGTAAGATTAACTTCTACCTCATCACTTAAACCTTTCCTAAAATTCATGCTACACGACCTTGGGGTGCAGCAGCTCTTCTAACTTTTGGCTTTTGCGCCGCTGTTGCAGGTCTACGTGCAGGAGCAGCAGGTGCTGGTTTTGATGATTGCGTGGCGTTAATTAGTTTAATCGCTTCTTTTTCCATCTCTACTGCGTAGTCGTTGATTTTCCCACGAAAATGACGATGGAAGATAAGCGCTGGCACAGCGATGATAATACCTGCTGCCGTTGTTAAAAGTGCTTTAGAGATGCCACCCGCCAATTCTGTTGGGCTACCAACGCCTTGCGCCGTGATGACACTGAAAACTTCAATCATTCCTACCACTGTACCCAAAAGCCCAAGTAAAGGAGCAATCGTTGCAACTGTGCCTAAGGTTGTCATGTATTTATCCATTGAATGGATAACGTGTCTGCCAGATTCTTCAATATTTTCTTTAATCAGGTGACGTGGTTGCCCCAAGCTTTCTAATCCTGTTGCCAGTACTCGCCCCAATAAAGAGCCTTCACGTACTTTTTCAATGTGCGCGCGCGTTACCTTGCCTGATTGAGCAAGTTTTTGCGCTGTTTCAGCAATTCCTTCGGGAATAACTTTATTCTTTTTTAAGGTTAAGAATAAATTTAAGATAACCACTATCGCAACGATAGAACTTAGAACCAACGGTATGGCCATTATTCCCATTGCACCGACAAAATCTCCCATGAAATAATCTCCCCTTTTTTATTAATTGTTATTTCATTGCTCTGATTGCTCAGATTTTAATCAACTTTACATGAAGCTTCCTAAACTGTAGCTGAACAAGCAATCTCTAAATATAGACCTGTTAAATTGCAAAAAACAGTTTGAGAAAACCGTGCTAAACTATTCAAAAATACCAATTATTTCAAAGAGCCAAAAGGAAAACATATGAAAAATGCATTAAAAGTAACTGGGCTTTTCACCTTCTTAGTTATCGCATTCCTTAATGTATTTATCGATATTGGTCATATCATTATCATTCAAGCTACCCTCTTTAAAAGCCATACGGGGTCAGAATTAATCACCATAAGTTCTATTGCTATAGGTTTATATTTACTAGCATTTATTGTTTTGTTTACCCCTGCCGGTTATTTTTCTGATAAACACCCGAAAGAGAAGGTGATGCGCTTTAGTGCCTGGGCCTCTGTAGGCATCTCAGTCATTATTACTATTAGTTATTATCTAGGGTTCTTTTGGCTCGCCTTCGCCATGACATTCCTATTAGGCGCTCAAAGCGCATTTTATTCTCCTGCCAAGTATGGCTATCTAAAAGAATTGGTAGGTGATCGTCGCCTAGCTCAAGCCAACGGTTTGTTACAAGCAGCTACTATTTCAGGGATTTTAGTGGGTGTTTTTATTGCATATAATTTATTCGAAAGCTTCACAACGGATATTGCGACATCAGCTGATTCAGAGCTTCAATCAGAAAATGCTCTCATTAAAACGCTTGCCTCTATAGGCTGGTTATTAATTGTTGTTTCCATTATCGAATTACTTCTGACTTATCGTCTACCACAGGTATCAAAAGCTAAAGATAAAATGAGCTTTCGTAAAAGTGATTATCTAAAAGGAAAAGTTCAGGCTCGTAGCCTTCGACTTATCACTCGCCACCCCTATATTTGGCTATCCACATTAGGGCTTGCCGTGTTTTGGGCTGTTGTCCAAGTGCTTTTACTATCTTACCCTCAGTATGCTCAAGAGTTTTTAGGGCTTAGCCACCGTGATGCTTTGCATGGATTATTCTTATTTGCAGGCATAGGTTTAATTATTGGCTCTATCACCGCAGGGCGTGTTTCGCGAAATCATATTGAGCTTGGTACTGTGCCTGTTGGAGCAATGGGCATCACCCTGTCTCTTATTCTGATTCGCTTTTTCGATTCATCAATCATGCAGGCGCTTAATTTCTTATTCCTTGGGTTTATGGGTGGGTTCTTTATTGTTCCACTCAATGCCTTAGTGCAATACCACACACGCAATAATCGTCTGGGTCGCGTACTGGCTGCAAAAAATATGATTCAATTTGCCGTCATGCTCGTATTTTTATTGGTTACTGGGTTTTTAGCCTACAAAAATATTAGTGGAACAGTTGTTCTATGGGGACTAATTGCTGTTGCCGTTATTGGCAGTATTTACACTATTTTTAAAATCCCAGAATCTCTACTACGTTTTGTTATTGCACGAATTTTTGCCGCGCGTTACCGCATGAAAGTTTTAGGTTTTGAAGACTTGCCTCATTCTGGCGGTGTTTTATTACTTGGCAACCACATCAGCTGGGTTGATTGGGCATTAGTGCAAATTGCCAGCCCACGCCCGCTTAACTTTGTTATCGAACGCGGTTATTACGAACTATGGTATCTCAGAGGCATATTGAAACTATTTGGAGCAATCCCTATCGCCAGCGGAGGAAGTGCTTCATCACTTGAAACAATTAATGGGCTGCTCAAAGAAGGCAAAGCCGTCTGTTTATTCCCTGAAGGAACAATCAGCCGCACGGGTCAACTTTCTGAATTTAAACGTGGTTACCAACTTGCTATTAAAGATACAAAAGCCAAAATAGTACCTTTCTACCTACATGGTTTATGGGGTAGCCGTTTCTCCCGTTCTAGCGGGTTTTTAAAAGAAGCGCGTCAATCTGGCTTTAAACGCGACATTATCGTTGCTTTCGGCAAACCTATGCCGACAGATACATCACCTGATGAATTAAAACGTCGTGTTTTTGACCTGTCATTTACCTCTTGGCAGTCTTACTCTAAAACATTAGACTCTATTCCTGTCTCGTGGTTAAAAACAGCAAAACGTATGGGCTTTCGCATGGCGGCAACAGATGTATTAGGCGAGCCTGTCAGCCATCATAAATTCATCACCGCTGTTTTCGCCTTTTCAGGTTTAATTGCCAAGAAAAGCCCTGAACAAAATATTGGTCTGCTCGTGCCAGCCAGTGTCGGTGGCGCAATCACCAATATGGCGGTTCTGGTTCTAGGTAAAACAGCAGTGAATTTAAACTTTACTTCCAGTGCTGCTGCTATTCAAGGATCAGTTAAAAGCGCAGATATTAAAACCGTTTACACTTCAAAAAAGTTTATTCGAAAGTTAGTGGATCGTGGCATCAAAATTAAAGAGATTCTGCCAGATACTAAACTGATCTACCTTGAAGATTTTAAAGCCGAACTACCCAAAACAAAAATGCTAATCACGCTATTGGGCGCCATGTTGCTCCCAGCAAAATTATTACAATGGATTTATATTAAACGTGTTGATTTAGAAGACACAGCCGCAATTCTATTTTCCAGTGGTAGCGAAGGCACACCAAAAGGTGTTGAGCTCAGTCATTTAAACTTAGCAACCAACTCACGCCAAGTCGCTGATATGTTAAACACCCGCGATAATGATGTGGTTATGTCGACATTACCCACATTCCACGCATTTGGGCTTTTAGCTACAACCTTTATGCCACTCTCCGAAGGTATTCCGATCGTTTGTCATCCTGACCCTACGGATGTTGTCACCATTGCTAAAGGTGCCGCCAGAAATGAAGCAACCTTACTCTTTGGTACATCGACATTTTTACGTTTGTACACCATGAATAAAAAAGTACATCCTTTAATGTTGAAATCACTGCGCATGGTTATTGCTGGGGCAGAAAAATTGAACCCCGCTATTCGTGATGCATTTGGCGCAAAGTTTAACAAGACCGTATTAGAAGGATACGGCACAACAGAAACGTCACCCGTAGCCAGTGTAAACATTCCCGATGAACTAGACACCAATTATTGGAAGCCACAACTCGGCAATCGTTTTGGTACAGTAGGCATGGCGCTACCAGGCACCAGTTTTCGTATCGTTGACCCTAGCACCATGAAAGAACTTGAAACAGGCGAAGATGGTTTGATATTAATTGGCGGTCCTCAAGTCATGAAAGGATACTTAAACGACCCTGAGAAAACAGCCTCTGTTATTAGTGAAATTGGTGGGCAACGCTGGTATCACAGTGGCGACAAAGGACACTTAGATTCTGATGGATTCCTCATTATTGTGGATCGCTATTCACGCTTTGCCAAATTAGGCGGAGAGATGGTAAGCCTAACGGCCGTTGAAGAAACCATACGCAGTGCTTTAGGTGATGAAGAACTAGATTTAGTCGCAGTTAATGTCCCCGATGATAAAAAAGGAGAGAAAGTCATCCTACTTATCGCCACAGAAGAAACTGCAAAAGATTTAAAGAAGAAACTATTAGATGCCGACATGAACCCATTGATGATCCCGTCAAAATTCATCAATGTAAATGCAGTCCCTAAACTCGGCAGTGGTAAAACCGACTTTTCGACCTCTAAGAAGGTAGCTTTAGGTGAGCTTGGAGCTTAATCTCACTTAAGGAAGCTCTTTTTACTTACCCACCCCTCCTCTTTTTCGATGATTTGTATTCTTAATGAGCTACAAATCATCGAAAAAGAGGAGGGGTGGCATACCATTCATCAGCAGTCATGGGCTTAGTGTGCTACTTTCAAAGTATGACTCAATTAAATGTACTATTAATCTCATCTCTTTTTCTGCTATCAGCTTGCGCTACTAGCTCCCCTATTGCGCAAAAGCCCATTGAAACCAGTAAATCAAATCAATTCAAAGCCGTTTGGGATCAAATAAAATCTGACCCTGTGAAAAAACTGCCTCAAGTAAAAGTCTCCTATAGTAAGTTAGCCGCACGTGGTAAAAATATTATCTTGTCGGATGCTAAAAGAACCTTAGAAAGCAACGCGGATATTCTTCCTCAGTTTGAAAAATTAGCCCACCCAAATGGTATCTGTTTCAAGGGCACGTGGAATATAACCGCGCCAAATAAGTATTCAGGCTATTTTAGAAAAGACACTAATGCATTGATTATTGTTCGCGCCTCCTCTGCGCTATCAAACACAAAAAGTGGAGAGTTAAGATCCTTCGGATTTGCCGGAAAAATCTTCCCAACAACAAACCCCTTAAAAACCAATCTTGAGAGTACGGCTAATTTTTTCTTAATTGATGATCTTGGTGGCACTAGAGCAAAACACTACACTGATGTGAGCATGACAAATACTCCTCCTGCAACGATCACAAGCGAGGTATTTAAGAACTTTTTATATGCGGCAAAACTAGCCAGTACCTTCTCAAAATCTGACAAGAACCCTAAAATCAGACAAGTCTATGAAATATCAGAACTAGGAGAGAAAGAGAACAAAACTGTTATTACGCCTCGATGGATGAAAGTAAAAGCACTATCAGGGCAAACAGTAGATCAAGCTGATTTTAGAAATGAACTCAGCATCAATAATAAAAACTTAGTCTTTAAAATCTCTGTCGCTAGTGAAATCATAAAGGGCAAAAAGAATTGGTTAGATATAGGGTTAATAACCTTAGATAGCTCAGTTATTTCTAACTCCTGCGACCATAGATTACATTTTCATCACCCTAAGTGGCGCTCTAACTTGGTTCATTAAAGTGTTTCTGATCAAGTCCAATTATTTCGATGATTTGTATTCTAAATTACGTACAAATCATCGAAATAATGGGGGGGTGGTATATGAAAATGGTACTTTATTGACTTAAATTTTTTAAAAAAAGCATAAACACATATAAAAACAACGGAATTATATTCTGTTTGCTTGTTTGATATGGAAATTGGATGTCTGCGAATGCAGAAAGCTAAAAGGACGCTCCCCGAAGGAAGCGCCAACCGCTAGGAGGGTATGATTGCTAGTTCCCATTTACATCTATACCCATAAATGCTAATGCGTCGAACCAACAAATTCATTATATCATTACTTTCTAATGCAGATCAAGGTTTTTCTCACTTTTTTTGCTATTTTTTTCTATTGCATTCATCTGGCATATAAAAACCAACTGTTTTAGTAGGTTTTATATCGCTCGTGCTTAAAATGCGCTAGGTTAGCCTCTTCTTCTATGTCAAAATGCGCTTTTGCTTTTTAACGTTATTCATTAACCTGTATTTATTAAGAATATGACCGAATACATACTCATCATCATCGGCACCGTTTGGGTCAATAATATTGTCCTCTCTCAGTTTCTTGGGCTCTGCCCATTCATGGGCGTTTCTCGCAAACTTGAAACGGCAATGGGCATGGGGCTTGCTACAACGTTCGTCCTAACACTTTCGTCTATCTCTAGTTTTCTTGTTTATGAATACCTGCTTGAACCTTTTGGTTTAGAATATTTACGCACCATTAGTTTTATATTAGTTATTGCGGCTATAGTTGGTTTCACCGAATTGGTCGTACATAAAACCAGCCCATTACTACACAATGTCTTGGGAATTTACCTCCCCTTAATCACCACAAACTGTGCTGTTTTGGGCGTAGCTTTACTCAATACACAGCAATCCAATAGCTTTATTGAATCAGCACTTTATGGTTTTGGCTCAGCCATTGGCTTCACGATGGTACTTGTTTTATTTGCGGCAATGCGCGAAAGGCTCGCTGCTTCTGATATTCCCGAAGCGTTTCAGGGCAATGCGATTGGCATGATCACAGCTGGATTAATGGCGCTTGCCTTTATGGGCTTTACAGGTTTGATTAAGGCAGGATAATGATCGAAGCTATTCTCATTTTAGTCGGTCTTGCCGCCTTCTTCGGGTTAGTGCTGGGTTATGCCTCGATACGTTTTAAAGTTGAGGGTGATCCGCTATCTGATCAAGTCGATAGCCTACTGCCACAAACACAATGCGGACAATGTAGCTATGCAGGTTGTCGCCCCTATGCCGAGGCAATAGCGGCAGGTGAAGCACCTATTAATAAATGTCCACCTGGTGGAGAAACAACCATTTTAGCTTTGGCAGATTTGCTTGATGTTGAGCCGATGGAGCTAGATGAAGAGGCAGGCGAAACGCCCGAGCAACCTGAAGTTGCCATTATTGTCGAAAAAGACTGCATCGGTTGTACGCTGTGCATTCAAGCTTGCCCTGTTGATGCCATTATGGGCGCAGCAAAACAAATGCATACAGTGATTGCTTCTGAATGTACCGGTTGTGAGCTTTGCCTTCCACCCTGCCCTGTTGATTGCATAATAATGGTACCGCTAAAAACAACCACCAAAAACTGGAAATTTAAACAGCCAACACCAATCGAGAATACTTATCCTGTGATTCCTGCCCCCACTGATTCTGAACTTGAGAAAAAGTTATGAGCACAGGAGCAATAAACAAATCACCTTTAACAAAAACAAAGTTGTGGAAATTCCACGGCGGTGTTCACCCGCCTTTTCATAAAGATGATTCCAACCAAACACCCATCAGCTTTGCAGGAATACCAGAGCAATTAGTTTTACCTTTGCAACAACATATTGGCATAGAAGCAGAACCAAGTGTGCACGTGGGTGATGATGTATCAAAAGGACAAATTATTGCCAGTGCCAGCCATAATGGTTTAAGTGCCAATATTCATGCACCTACTTCTGGTGTTATCAGCGCAATTGAAGAGCGAACATTGCCGCATATTTCGGGTTTATCTGGGCTTTGCATCGTGATTGACACCGATGCTAAAGATGATTGGAAAAACAGCAAACTCAATACTTATCCAGATTTTAATAATACAGAGTCCAAACTATTATTAGAGCAAATTCAGCAAGCAGGAATCGTAGGGTTAGGTGGTGCAACTTTCCCCACCGCCGTTAAACTTTCTAGCTCTAAAGCGATTAAGACATTAATCATCAACGGGGCTGAATGCGAACCTTACATCACCTGTGATGATCGTTTGATGCGCGATGAAGCAACAAAAATCATTACCGGAATTCGTATATTACAAAAGCTGCTTAAACCAGAAACCTGTCTTATTGCTGTTGAAGATAATAAGCCAGAAGCAATTAAAGCATTACAACTCGCTTGCCAAGATGATGACGGCATCAGCGACAACGTCAAAGTAGTCGCTATTCCTACGCTCTACCCCAGCGGTGGCGAAAAACAACTCATAGAGATACTCACGGGACAACAAGTACCTAGCGGTGAATTGCCACTCGACATTGGTTTAATCGGCTTAAATATCGGCACGGTTTACAGCATTTACAAAGCCATAATCGAAGGCGAACCCCTATTATCGCGCATTATCACGGTGACTGGTAATGGCATCAATAAGCCTCAAAATTTTGAAGCACTCATTGGCACATCGTTTAACTATCTTGCTGAACAAGCAGGCGGTTATACAAAAATGGCAGATCATCTCATTATGGGTGGTCCGATGATGGGCTTTGCACTAGCTGATGATCAAATCCCCATAATAAAAGCCACAAACTGTGCACTCATTTCATCAACCACCGCATTGAGCGAATCCAATTCTGAATATGCCGACCAGCCAACGCTTCCTTGTATTCGTTGTGGCAAATGCATGGATGTTTGCCCCGTAAAACTTTTACCCCAGCAAATGTATTGGCATATTCGTGCAAAAGATTTTGAAAAAGCACAAGATCATAATATTAACGACTGTATCGACTGCGGATGTTGTAGCTATGTATGCCCTAGCCATATTCCCTTGGTAGATTATTATCGCTTTGCAAAAAATGAAATACGTGATCAAAAAATAGCACAAGAAAAAGCCGACCTCTCACGTGAACGTCACGAGTTTTTGTTGTTCCGCAAAGAACGTGATAAACGTGAACGCGACGAAAAACGTGCCGCACACAAAGCCGCTCTACAAAAGAAAAAAGCAGAAGCAGGTGCAAAAGGCGATAAGGGCGAGAATAAAAAAGACACCAGCAAGGCCGATGCGATAAAAGCAGCAATGGCGCGCGCAAAAGCAAAAAAAGATGAGCGAGACAAAGAATCATCAACCCGAAAAGAGTCATTAGCTGACAAAAAAACATCAGACAAAGACCCATCAAAAAAAGCGTTAGAAAAAAACACAGAGCTTAAAAAAGATGAAATTTAAAACCAACACCTCACCTTTCTTTAGTAGCAATAGCAATGTCAGCACAGTAATGTTGCAAGTATTGCTTGCACTCATCCCTGGTACATTGGTGATGTTTTACATCTACGGCTGGGGCATTTTAATCAATGTAGTCCTAGCCATCATTTTTGCAGTAAGCTTAGAAGCCATCGCACTCATTATCCGTAAACGCCCTGTTCTACCTTTTTTATACGACCTAAGCGCCATTGTTACCGCATGGCTGTTAGCGCTCGCACTGCCTCCGCTAATCCCATGGTGGATACTACTTGTAGGAATCTTCTTTGCCATTATTATCGCCAAACATCTATACGGTGGCCTAGGCTATAACCCCTTCAACCCTGCCATGATTGGCTTTGCCGTTTTAATCGTCTCTTTTCCCTTTGAGATGAGCCAATGGATCGAAAACGCCACATTAGGCAGCAAACTACCAGGCTTTATAGAAAGCTTATACACAACACTAGGTATTACAGCACAACCCGACTGGGATGCCATCACCAGAGCAACCCCGCTTGACGCCGTAAAAACAGGTCTACGTGCAGGCACAACCAGTTATACCGAAATAGCACAACAACAAGATTTTAACAGTGTTCTTAGAAGTTGGATTTATATCAGCCTAGCGTTTGCGGCAGGTGGCTTTTGGATGCTCTATAAAAAAATCATCCATTGGCAAATCCCTGTAGCACTTATAGCAACACTCGCGCTATTTTCAGGTGTGATGTACCTCTACTCACCCGAAACTTACGGTAGCCCTCTGTTACACGTGTTTAGTGGCGCGACGATGCTAGGTGCTTTCTTTATTGCGACTGACCCCGTTTCTGCCAGCACAACACCAATAGGAAAAATTATCTACGGCGCAAGTATTGGCTTCTTCATCTACATCATCCGTGTATGGGGAAACTACCCAGACTCCATCGCCTTTGCTGTGTTGATTATGAATATGGCAGTGCCACTTATCGACTATTACACCCAGCCGCGCGTATATGGGCATGGTCAAAAACCTGCACACGATCCTGAGCCAAAAAAAGGGAGTGACAAATAATGAGACGTCACTTTGTCGCCATGCGAAAAGCAGGGCTTTCTCTCGGCTTTTTTGCACTGATTAGCGTTCTATTAGTTGCCGTAACCAACAATCTAACCAAAGATAAAATCATCGAAAACCAAGCAATGATGTTGTTGCAAGCGCTCAACGAAGTGCTACCCGCAGATCGCTATGACAATGATCTACCTAAAAGTAAAATCATACTAAAAGCAGAAGATACGGGCTTTGTTACAAACACCCCTGTATTTTTAGCGACACTCAAAGGTAAACCCACAACCGCAATTTTTGAAGTGACCACGTTTAAAGGTTACAGTGGCGCAGTCACTATACTCATTGGCATTAATGCAAATGATCATAAAATAGCAGGCGTACGTGTTATCAATCATAAAGAAACACCCGGTTTAGGCGATAAAATGGAAACCAGTAAAAGCAATTGGGTGCTATCCTTTAATGGAAAATCCTTAGCCAATACGGATTTACAAGGCTGGCAGGTTAAAAAAGACGGTGGAGAATTCGACCAATTTACAGGCGCGACAATCACCCCAAGAGCCATTGTTAATGCCATTAAAAGCACACTTATTTACGCCCAAGACAATATGGAAAATATCTTTCAAGCAGGTAAAAAATGACTGATACCGCCATCGGCACAGAAAACGAAATCACCACCAGCACAAAAATAGAAGGGGGTACGTGCGCGCCAGAAGAATGCAAAAAAATTGTCATGGATGGTCTCTGGCATAACAACCCTGGGCTAGTACAACTGCTTGGCTTATGCCCACTGTTAGCCGTAACAGGTAATTTTATCAATGGCTTAGGTCTTGGCATTGCCACCATCATCACGCTTACCGTATCCAACACCGTTATCTCATTTACCCGTAACTGGGTGCGCAAAGAAATTCGCATCCCCTATTACGTGTTGGTGATTGCCTCAATCGTAACCGTGATTGATCTCACCATGTTTGCCATGACACCTAACCTGCATCATATCTTAGGTATTTTCATTCCCTTAATTGTAACCAACTGCGTCATCATCGGTCGTGCAGAAGCCTTTGCCTCGCGCAATAAAATTCCGCGTGCCGCGCTTGACGGCTTTATGATGGGCGTCGGTTTCACTCTAGTCTTAGTCATATTAGGCGGAATGCGCGAGCTAATCGGCAACGGCACACTCTTCTCTGATGCCTCAGTCATGTTCGGCGCAATGGCAGCAGACTGGACGATTCATCCCTTCAATGAAGATTACAAAGGCTTATTACTGGCCATTTTGCCACCAGGCGCATTCTTAGGCATGGGGTTTTTAATCGCCTTTAAAAACATCGTAGATAAAAAAGTGACAAAAAACTCAGCAATAAAAAGCCCGCTATAAATTAAGAAAAATACACAAAAAAATAAACAAAGAATTAACGAATGAACCTAGTCTCGTGGAACCTCAATGGCTTAGAAGATGAAAATCTCGATATGCGTACCGAAGCTGCCATGTTTAACATATTGCTCGGCGCACCTATCGAAAAAGCCATGCAACCCAACTTTAAACCCAACACACCAGATATTGTCGTGTTACAAGAAGTTGTCTCACGCACCTTTCACGCACACCTAAAACCTCACTTCCAAGCCGCTGGTTTCACCCTATTCCCACAAGCACCGGGCGAACGATCCTATTTTGAAACCATTGCAGTACGTCATCCAATACTAAAATCAAGCTACGAAACATTTGAATACACCCAGCAAGGCAGAGGCTTATCCACACTTTCAATTGAAGGTTTAACCCTCTTAACCGCACACCTAGAAAGCGAAAAAGCAGGGGCATCAATGCGCCTAGACCAAGCAAAAAATATCCTACAGATTATGAACAACCACAAAGGTGCCATCATATTTGCAGGCGATACAAACCTCAGAGAATCTGAATGGGAAAGCCTAGAAGCAAACAATGTAAAAGATGCATGGGAAACAACAGGCTCCAACAAAAAATATAAAACCACATGGCAAAAACACCCCTACAAAGCACGCTATGACAGAGTGTGGCATCAAGGAATCACAATCAAACAGTTTGAAACCATAGGACAAGAAAAAGTAGCCCTAATCGAGCAAACACCCTCTGATCATTTCGGCATACGCGTTAATTTTTAATAACTTTTAATACTTTTTAATAAGAAAACACAAATCGTCGAAAAAGAGGGGGGGTGGCAAAGCCAAAAACACCTTAAAACCTATTTTTAGACCAAAATAGCCCCAAAACAGCCCTTTTAATTAACCACCCCCCCTCTTTTTCGATGATTTGTATTTTATAGCCAGATAATTTAAGTAAAAAACAATATTTTACTAGCATCATCCAGCTGTTTTTATTATCCTACGCGCTCCCAGAAGTTAGTGGGAAGTGGAGAGGTGACTGAGTGGCCGAAAGTACCGGTTTTGAAAACCGGCGACGGGTTAAACCGTCCCAGGGTTCGAATCCCTGCCTCTCCGCCATAAT
>JALSLX010000158.1 GCA_026988095.1 Thiotrichaceae bacterium | reverse complement strand
AGTGGCTTATTTCAACGACCCATCGTCGAGGATGAAATGATACGGAAACGAAGGCAATACAATCAAGAATTAAAGGCTTTTCAAAGGGAGCTTTATATTTGATATATTATCTCGGACAGTAGTGTGCGAAGGCAGGTATCCATAGTTGTACAAAGTGCCATTCTGATAGATAGATTCCCGCCTACGCGAGAATGACAGTTTCTGTTGGCTCTATATGTTGCTTTCATGTTCCTCAGCATCACAACCTACAGTTAATAAAACTATTCTCCAGATAGTGTGACCACAAGCGTGCGACAACCACCGTTGCCAGCGTTACGATGCTCACCCAAATAAATTCCTTGCCAAATCCCCATGTTCAAACGCCCATTTGAGATAGGAATATTCAAACTACAGCCCAACATACTTGATTTAAAATGCGCGGGTAAATCATCAGACCCTTCAAGCGTATGTATGTAATATGGCTCATTCTCTGGTGCGACACGGTTAAAGTAATTCTCAAAATCTTCTCGAACCGTAGGGTCGGCATTCTCATTAATAGTGAGCGATGCAGAGGTGTGTTTGATAAAAATATTCAGCATTCCAACCTTGAAATCTTCAAGCTCAGGAAGCTGGTCGAGGATTTCATGGGTGATGATATGAAAGCCACGAGATCTAGCTTGAAGTTGTATCTCTTTTTGAATCCACATAGATAGTTTGACTGTATAAAGGAATAGACTTCTAATTATAACGCGTACAAATCATCGAAAAACAGGGGGGGTGGGTTATAAAAATACTCTATTTTTAGTGACTCATATGCCCATCATGTGGATTTGACCCACTAGCCATCATCCAATGGTGTACTTGGTGATGATCACCCAACGCCATTACACCGATATAACCTAATGCGCGTAATCTAGCCACTTCTTCTGGCTTTTGAGTTTCAATAGTTAGTGTAAAACGTTCTTTATTTTGCTTAACATCCATCGTCCATCCCGTTTCTGCTTGCATCATGCTTGGGTGAGCTTTTAATGCACGTAGTAAAGACTCATGAGCAGCTCTTGATTTAGCACGAATAACAATCTTAGAACCTTTTTCGATCTTTTCATTTGAAAGAATATCAACACCAGAGGTAAAGTTTTCCATATCAATCAAGTGCTGGCGTAAACCTTCAAGATCAACTTTTGTCCAATCAGTATTTGGGTCAGCATCAAGCATTTTAATCGCCTCTTGAATGGTTCCAAAAATTGCATTACCTGCCTCTTTTAAAGGAGTAGAGCTTGCTGTTGATGCAACAGAATCTTTGCTAGGGAACTTAGCCGTGGCAGCAGTAGGTATAACCGCTTGCTTTGCTTCTCCCTCCATTTGCATCATATGCTTGGCATGATCCATGTTGGCATGATTCATCTCATCAGCTTTTAAGTTTGTAATGGTTAAAACGCTTATAGATATTATTAAGAGAGGGGCTAATTTGTTATTCATTGTTTAATTCTCATTTAAAGTTGAAAAATAATTTTACAGTGAAAAGTAGAAAATCCTGTATGATTTAAATCATATTGAATTGATTTCATAGTAGTGTAATCCATTCATCCTCGCGAAGGATGATATTAGATTTTTCGAGCTTTTTAAGTTCTCTATAAAATGTTTCATGTGTTAAGCCAATTTTGTAAGCAATATCTTTTAAAGAAGTGTTAACAGGGAATTTGCTAGCATTTTTGTTATTGTCACTAACAGCCTTACTCCTGAAATACGTTAGTATGCGCTCATTGGCAGATTTGATATTTTTTATCTCGTTTAATGCACGTAGGTCTCTAACTTGATTAGCAAAGAGCGATAAAAGTGTTTTCATTTCTTGCGGGTTTTCTTCAATAAATAATAAAAAATCCTTTTTACTAATGGATTGAATTTCACTGGCTTGATCAGCAATAGCGGTACAATGGTAATACTCTGAAAAAAGAGAAGCCTCAGCAATAAACTCACCCATCTGACCTACGTGTAAAATAATAGGGCTTCCATCAATACTGTGTCGTGTTAGTTTAACTCGCCCTGATTTGATGAAGAAAATTCTAGAGACAACATTATTTTGTTCAAACAGTGCATTATTCTTTTTAAGAGAATGGTGTTGAATTTTAATTTTGTTTTTAAGTTTTTCAAAAAATGATACTGTCATGTTAATAGTTTAGCAATAATCTGCTATCTCGTAATCATTTGGAGAAGGATAATGCTTAAAGTAATACTAAAACAATTATTTATCATCTTGGTCGCTGTATTTTTATCCTCCTGTGGGCCTGTCTATAAAATAGGGCATGATCTAACACCGCCAACATCAACCAGCGGTCTAGCTTGTGTGAGTACTTGTCAGTCTAAATTACAACAATGTAATACTGGGTGTGCACGCCAGTTTAAGCAATGCGGTTTTGAGGCAGAGTTAAAAGCCAAGAGGTTATTACCAGAATTATTAAAAGAATATCCGCAACAACTTGAAGTTTGGTTGAATGAAAGAGAAGCCTATCGACGTGATTTAGATTTTTACGAGTCCCGCCGAGATTTGGCAGAATCACATAGAGACTTGTATTTTGCTAATTGCAAAAAATCAGGTAAGAAAAAGAGCTCATGCGCCAATAGCTACGTGGGTCATCGTTTTAGTGGTCTTAATCGCCCATACTTTAATAAAGCTAGACCTATAAAACCTACTGTTGAACGTGAAGCTGCAAGAATTAAAAAAGCGACTTGTAGCAATAATTGCGCTTGTGATTCTCATTATCGTGCCTGTTTTTCGAGCTGTGGTGGGGTGGTGAAAAGTAAGAAGATTTGTATACGAAATTGTGGTGAAAATTAATATTTCTTGTGATAGCTTGAAACAGCAAATGAAATATTTATCACATAGAAGCTTACCTCGCTAAAGTTAGAGGTAGCGTGAGTTTTTTTCGTCCTTGTCTAAGTATGCTTATTTTAATAGTGTCATCGATTTTATGTTTTTCAATGATATTTAAGAAATCATTCATATTCTCTACTTTTTTGCCATCTACGGATTGAATCACATCACCTAAAATCAAATCACCATTGATAAGCTCTGATCCCATTAAGCCCGCTTTTTGGGCAGGTGAATTGGGAGTAACTTGTAAAATTAACACACCTGTTATGCCAAGCTCTTTTACAATTAATCTATTGGCGGTGTCATTCGCTGAAATCCCAACAGTGGGTTGAATGAAACGACCATTTGCAATTAAATTTGGTACAACCCGATTAATATTATCTGCAGGGATGGCAAAACCAATGCCAGCAGATGCGCCAGATGGACTATAAATAGCCACATTCATACCAATTAAGCGACCCGCACTATCAAGTAACGGCCCACCAGAATTCCCTGGGTTAATGGCTGCATCGGTTTGGATTAAATCATCCATATTAATATTTTTATCAGAAATATTTCGCCCAAGTGCAGAGATAATGCCCGTTGTGAGCGTGTGGTCTAAGCCAAAAGGATTTCCGATAGCATAAACGCGTTGGCCAACCTGAAGATTTGTACTGTTTCCAGCTTGAATGGGGCGAGGTAGATTTTTGACATCTAATTTCAGGACAGCAATATCATGCCGTTTACTTTTACCTATTACTTTTGCAGTGTAGGTTTTTTGACTGTTAAGGCGTACACGAGCAGTTAGATTGTCGCGTATTACATGGTAGTTAGTAATAATATGCCCTTTATTATCCCAAATAAATCCTGTTCCTGTACCGCTCGGAATTTCTCGAATATCTAAAGTATAAGGGTTGATAACACGAGTGAGAGTAGAAATATAAACCACAGCAGGATTATTGTGCTTAAACAGCGCAATCGTGCCTTTTTCTTCTGAGGTTAAACCACTACGTAGATCATTAGACGATGTTTTTGCCTCAGCTACCGTATTTGTAATATTTAGCATACCAAAAATAAAGATTAAACCGATGACAGTACCAACTCCTAGAAAGAATACTTTGAGGTTTTTTGAGGGCATATTTACTACCTAAATGATAAGCGTTGTAATTGTTGTGACAGACATAACTATTAAAATAGTTGCATTTAAACAGAGTTCAAGTATAAAACCACAATGAATTTTATCCCCAGTAAAATACCAGACGTTATCCTTGTCGAGCCGGCCGTATTTGGCGATCACCGTGGTTTCTTTATGGAGACATGGCAACGTAAAACCTTTGCTGAAAATGGCATTGATTATGATTTTGTACAAGATAATCATAGCAAATCTTCTCACGGAATATTACGTGGCTTACATTATCAAATGGAGCAAACTCAAGGAAAGCTAGTACGTGTGGTTGAAGGTGCGGTGTTTGATGTAGCAGTTGATATGCGCCAAAGCTCGCCAACCTTCGGGCAATGGGTGGGTTATGAATTATCCGCGACAAATAAGAAGATGCTATGGGTTCCCCCAGGTTTCGCGCACGGTTTTTATGTGATGAGTGAATCAGCCGAATTTGTCTACAAATGCACGGATTACTACGCACCAGAGCATGAACAAAGTGTACTTTGGAATGATGCAGATTTAGCAATTGATTGGAACTTAGTCAACGGACAAGCTCCTATCCTCTCTGATAAAGATGCCAATGCACCAAGCTTTAAAGATGCTGAGAAGTTTGCATAATGGGTATTGATAACAGCAACAGCAATAACAACACAAAGAGCCTAAAAAAAGTACTCATCACAGGAGCAGATGGGCAACTCGGCTATGAGTTACAACGCACCGTTTTAGCAGGGTACGAATGTATTGCCACCGATAAAGATGATTTAGACATCACTCATGCCGATGCGGTAAACGCCTTTGTAAAAAAACACCAACCCGATGTGATCATTAATTCGGCGGCTTATACAGCTGTTGATAAAGCCGAAGAAGAAGTGGATCTTGCCATAGCGATTAATACCACAGGCGCGGGCAATTTGGCACAAGTTTCTAAGGATAATCATATCCAGTTCATGCAAATATCGACCGATTTTGTATTTGATGGCAAAGGTCACACGCCATATCCAGTCGATGCTCCTGCAGAGCCTGAAGGCATGTACGGCAAAACCAAACAAGAAGGTGACAAACAGGTTTTACAAATTCTCGGAGATGATGCCTTCATCATTCGTACCTCATGGCTTTATTCTGCACACGGCAATAACTTTGTAAAAACCATGTTACGTTTCATGGCAGAGCGCGAAGAATTAGGAATAATAGCGGATCAAATCGGCACACCCACATGGGCAAACTCACTCGCACAAGCCGTCTGGCAAGCGATTGATAAGAAAGTGACAGGCATACACCACTGGAGTGATGCCGGCGTAGCCAGTTGGTATGATTTTGCTTACGCGATAATGGAAGAGGGCGTTGCGCTTGGGCTATTAGATAAAACAATCACCCTAAACGCCATCACCACAGCAGATTATCCAACCCCAGCCAGCCGACCTTGCTATAGCGTGATGGATAAAACCACGACATGGCAGGCTTTAGCGTTTAAAAGTGAGCATTGGCGTGTAGCATTGCGTAAAATGATGTCAGAATTGGTCTAAAAACATAGTTATATTAGACCACCCCCCCTGTTTTTCGATGATTTGTATGTTTTTAAGTACTAAAAAGAATACAAATCATCGAAAAACAGGGGGGGTGGCTTAAAAAGTCATACTAAAAGAGTAAAATTTAATGCGTAGATTATTAGTAACAGGCGGAGCAGGCTTCATAGGGGCTAATTTTGTATATTACTGGATGCGTCACCACCCAGAAGACCACATGGTGGTGCTTGATGCACTCACCTACGCAGGCAACGAGCCAAGCCTAGATGCTTTAAAAGATAAACCTAATTTCAAATTTGTAGCAGGCAGTATTGCTGATCAGGCCTTGGTTGAAAAACTACTTGTAGATGAAAATTTGGATACGATTGTAAACTTTGCGGCAGAAAGCCACGTAGATCGCTCCATCTCAGGGCCTGATATCTTCTTAGAAACTAATATCATCGGCACACACAATATCCTAAAAGCAGCGCGTAATATCTGGATAGAAAACAAAGCAACCGCCAAGCCAAACCACCGCTTTCACCATGTATCAACCGATGAAGTTTATGGCGAACTAGATGACGATTCCCCAGGTTTTACAGAAGATCACGTCTACGCACCCAACTCGCCGTACTCAGCGAGTAAAGCCTCATCAGATCATATCGTGCGCGCCTATCATCACACTTTTGGGCTAAACGTCAGCACCACAAACTGCTCAAATAACTACGGCCCGTATCAATACCCTGAAAAGCTCATCCCATTATTTTTAACTAATATCCTTCGCAACAAAGCCTTGCCCGTTTATGGCACAGGTAAAAACGTACGTGATTGGTTATATGTTGATGACCACGCAAAAGGCATCGAAATGATTTTAGCCAGCGATAAAGTCGGCGAAATCTTTAACATCGGCGGAAACAACGAATGGAATAATATGGATATTATCCATTTATTGTGCGAATCCATGGATAAACGCTTCGCAGAAAACCCAGAACTAGCCAAACAATACCCCGATGCCGCACCCGCCAACGGCAAAAAATCAGCCGACCTCATCACCTTTGTAGAAGACAGAGCAGGGCATGACTGGCGCTATGCGATAGATGCCAGCAAGTTTAAAAAAGAGCTAGGCTACGAGCCAGATGAGACGTTTGAGACAGGTATTCAGAAGACCATTGATTGGTACTTGGATAATGAAGACTGGTGGCGTCCGCTTTTGGTTAAGTGATAGTCAGCTTCCTTTTTCGGAAGGGCGTAAAATATAACGCGATAAATCAGTCGTGTTTTCCTAAGTTTTAAAAAAGGTCATATATTGTGAATAGCAAAAAAGAAACTTTTATATTTGAAGTGTCTGAGAAAAATTTCGAATCAATAGTTATTAAAAACTCGGAAAAAATTCCCGTTTTTGTAGAATTTATGGGTGTTTGGTCTGGCCCTTGTATTCAGATGTCTGAAGAGATAGCTAACTTGGCCAAAGAATTTTCAGGGCAATTTATATTTGCAAAGGTTGATATCGATGAGCAGGATACTTTAATGAAAAGTTATGGGGTGGAGAACATCCCTAACTTGCAGGTATTTATTGATGGAAAGGTTGTTCAAAAACAAGAAGGTTTAATGACCCAAGATGAGTTGCGACTTCTGCTCAAAGAGGTTGGTATTTATTCCCATATCAATGAAATGTCCCAACAAGCTCGGGAAAAGCATATGGCGGGTGACTCTTTAGGTGCGATACAGTTACTCACAAATGCGATTAAGAAAGACCCATCTAACACCAATATTGCTATGGATATGGTTCAAATTTTCATAGATTTAAATGAGTTGGATCAAGCTGAGGGACTATTTAACCAACTGCCCGATAGTGAAAAAAATAGTGATATGGGTAAAGTACTTATTGGTCAGTTAACCTTTTTACGTTTAGCCTCTAAAACTGTCGGTAAATTTCAGCTACAACAACAATTACTTAGCAGTCCAGATAGTTGTGATGCACATTTTGATATGGCTGTTTGCCTTGTCGCAGAAAAAGACTATCAAGAAGCAGTTAATCACCTATTCGAAATAATGAAAATTGATAGAAACTACAAAGATAGCGCCGCACGTGAAATGATTGTAACGATCACTAATATGTTAGCACCTAATAATCCAGAGCTATCATCAGAATTTAGAAGTAAGCTTGGTTCTTTTTTGAATGTATGAAAGTGTGTAAAGGAGAAACTGATCAGTCTCCCCTAAAGAAAAGCAGACTAGCGTCCACTCATCAATATCATCCCCAAATCTTGAGCATCAGGCTGTGATTCACGCGTATTCCAACTAAGGCGAGCATCTCTTTTTCCACCATCGTCATCATCATTTATAATCACATCCATACGCAGTTTATTTTTAACAGCGGGTTTAATGCCTAGTTGTTCCCACGCAATAGTTGCTTTGATTTCATAGCCGTCGAATTTGCTTTGTATTTCGTAGGGTAGCTCAATATCCTTGTCGCCCTTTAATACGATTCCTTTGCCTTCTATTGTTCTTTCTGTGCCATCGAATTTATTGCTACTGTTAACGGAAAGTCGTTTAAAGAGAAAGTGGAAGTCGTTATCTTCATGGCTAATAAAAAACTCGACAGAATCATCTTGTGAAGGATCATCAGAGTCTACTGAAAACTCTTTATCGTAGACTTTGGTTATAAGGTAAATGTTTTCATCATCCCATTTTACTTGCCATTTTCCTGAAATATCGCGTTTATCCCATTTGTCACCTTCAAGTAAAATATTCAAAGCTTGTGGATTTTCTAATCGGAAGAAATGCTTTTTCTCACCTTTAGCAGGGCGGATGACTATTCTTGGTTTATCTGGGTCTTGCTTTGGTAGATAGTGTGCAACTTTGCTACTGGATGGTTTATCTAACTTCTTGATTTTATCCCAATCCCACCAGCGCTCATTTTTTTGCATAAATTTAAGTGAGGCTTTGTGTTTTGGCGCATCGTCTACATCTTGGCGGATATGTTCTTTTAAACCCCAACAACCGTTAGCATTACAGGTACGTGGAGCGGTGAAGGCAACAAATAAATCAGCTCCCATTTCATGCCATTGGCTGTATAATTCTTTATAGAGTTCACCCATACGCTGATCACGATTGGCCGCGAAAAATAACGGGTTGGGGTGTTTGGTATAATCTTTAGCAGCCCAATCAACTAACCCTTGACCACCTTCATACGCGATTAGGCTGATACCAAACTCTTTAGCTAACTTGGCGTGTTTTTTAAGCTCGTGTATGAGTTTGGGTAATGATTTATAGGCTTTTTCATCATTTAGTAACTCAAAAATATCATCAACCGTTTTAGATTCTCTAAATCCACGAATATTGCCACCAATATAAGGCGCAATGGCAATCGCATCGACTGATTTATAGGTGTCCTCGTAGGCAAGAATAATCCCACTAATATCGGGGCGTGTGTCCCAGCCACCGATTATGCGTACTAGCTTTTCACTTCCTTCATAAACATCTTCCCAAATTTTGAAAAACTCAACAGAGCGTTTGGCATAATATTTATAGCCTGCTAAGAGCGCATCTTGATCAAGTTTTTCTTTGATGCCCATTTTTTGCATATATTCGTTATGTACGAAGTTGGCATTCCAAGCCTCGTTGCTGTATTCAAGGTGTGGGCGTAATTCTGGGTCTAAATTTTCTTTAACATAGCTCGCAAACTTATTGATGTAGTCATCATCAGCGCCGTGTGGCACGTTAAACCAAGGGTCAGCTTTTAGACGATTGGCAAGCTCTACTTGTACTTCAAGCGGTGCACCACGTGAGCCATAAATTCCACCCCATGTTGGTTCATCCATCGTAGGGCGTTTGTCCCATGTTGTGTGAGGATTGCGCGTAATGCCAGACATTGGCATAAAACGAATCACGCTAAAATCCTTCATAAAGTTTAGATAATCAGGGTTAAATAGAATTTGAGAGTAGTGTTCTTTAAACGATAAATAGTGCGAATCACCTTTACAGGCAGACTCATCCGCTACTTGCTGGTAAGGTTTGTCATGGCAGATTCCGCCAGGCATTAGAATACGAATATTACGCAATGGTTTATCAGGATTTGATTCTACAATTTTCAAAGCTGCCGTCATAAATCCATCGGCACGTTCGGTAAACTTGATTTTATCAATCCCTGGTTTTTGTGAGATAACTTCTACATTGTGTAAATATTCTAGCTTGCCTTCACCGTCATAAAGTACCGTGAACTCACCTGAGGGCAACGCAGCGAGTTGTACATTTCGTAAAAAGAAAACACCCGCTGTTCCACCATTAAGCTTTTTTGGCCAACCTTGTTTGTCGTATTCAACTTTGGCAGACGTTAAGCAGGGTTGGTCTTTTGCACGGCAACGAATATTCTCATGAAACGGTGTTGCTACACGCATTAAATCTACAAAGGGAATACTGGAATCTTGCTCAAAAATCTCATTGGCGTTAATGCCGATAGGGGATTTTCGATTGTTTGAAAGTGGGTATTTTATTTCTGGAATTTGTTTTTCACTAGCGTTGTCAGCACCGCTTTTAGTGGTGACTTTTTCTTGTTTATCTTTTAGAACTTCTTTTTGCATATCCTTTTCAATTTCATCAGTAATCTCTTTTGAGATTGAAGTTTCAGGTAACTCATCGGCAAATAAGAATGAAGGTGTTTTGTGCTCAACCGCTGTTTGTAACAGTAAAACCACTACAGGCAATACTGTCAGTGCGAGGAAGAAAATAAATAGCAGTCGTGTTTTCATAAAAATGAGAATTTATTCGGGGGATTGCAAAGATAACAGATTATTAACAGAGTTTCTTATGTCTATGATTTTTTTGGATGTAATGTTTATTCTGTTGGCGGGGCGGTATTGAAAAGGAATGTACGTTTGTAAGTTTAATTCCCTCTCCCTAGCAGGGGGAGGGTTAGGGAGGGTGTAGAAGGTTGAGGTAGGTTATAAATTTAGATTTTCTACCCTCTCTCCAACTCTCTCCCTGCTAGGGAGAGAGGGCTTATAAATGGCACAAAGAGGATTATATTCTAATCCCCGCATTTTTATCAAAAAAGTGATAACGATCAGCATCAATGTCTACCTTTAAAGTATCCCCATTCTTAGCATCAATATGTCCATTTAATCGTAAAGTAATCGGCGAATCCCCAAGCTTTGCATGAATGATAGATTCAGCGCCAAGGTGTTCGACCAAATTAACTTGTAAACTCATCGCGCCAGAATCACTAAGTGTCACATGTTCTGGACGAAAGCCGAATGTGATTTTTGATGTTTGATTGCTAAGTTTTTCTTTTAATGGAAGTTTTGTATCTCCAAACTGAAGTGTGTTGCCATCGTCAGAAAGATCTGCCTCAATAAAATTCATCGCAGGTGATCCTATAAACCCTGCAACAAATTGTGTTTCTGGGCGATCATAAAGCTCCATCGGGGTGCCAATTTGTTCAGCAATACCATCTTTTAAAACGATTAATCTATCTGCCATTGTCATGGCTTCTACTTGATCATGGGTGACATAAAGCGTGGTTGTGCCAAGGCGAGCTTGCAGGTTTTTGATGACTAAACGCATTTGTACGCGCAGTTTAGCGTCAAGGTTTGAGAGTGGTTCGTCAAATAGAAAAGCTGTGGGTTTTCGTACTATTGCACGACCCATTGCAACACGTTGGCGTTGCCCGCCTGACAGTTGTTTGGGTCTACGGTTTAGCAATTCTTCGAGTTCTAGCAGTTTTGCAACTTCATTTACGCGTTTGTCGATTTCATCTTTAGGTGTACCAAGGTTTTTTAGCCCATAAGCCATGTTTTTATACACGGTCATATGCGGATAGAGCGCGTAGTTTTGAAATACCATCGCAATATCACGCTGTGAAGGTTCTAGATCATTGACTTTGCGCCCAGCTATATACACTTCGCCATGGGTAATATCTTCTAAACCTGCCACCATGCGGAGCAAGGTAGATTTTCCACAACCCGATGGACCAACCAATACGACAAACTCGCCTTCTTCAATTTCCATGTCGATGCCATGGATGGCTTTGTAGCCATTGGGGTAGATTTTTTCTACGCCTTTGAGGCGAATATGCGAAGGATTTTGTGAAGAGCCCTTTGTAGAAGAGTCGCTCATTTTTCAGTCTCCGTTAAACCTTTTACAAATAGCTTTTGCATACCGATAACAACCAGCACAGGCGGAATCATCGCGAGTAGGGCGGTCATCATTATATGATGCCATTTTGGAGTTTCTTCGAGTGCTTCCATCATATTTTTAATTGACATAACAATGGTCATCATATTTTTGTCGGTGGTGACTAGTAACGGCCAGAGGTATTGGTTCCAGCCATAGATAAACAGAATAACGAACATAGCCGCAATGCTAGTGCGTGAAACAGGGAGTAAAATATCCCAAAAAAATTGCATTGGGCCAGCGCCGTCAATTCGTGCGGCTTCTAATAATTCATCAGGTACGCTTAAAAAAGTTTGCCTAAACATGAAGGTAGCGGTGGCAGATGCGATGAGCGGAATCGTTAAACCCCAGTAAGTGTCTAGCATTCCTAGTTTTGCAACGACTTCATAAGTGGGTAAAATCCTTACCTCAACGGGTAGCATTAATGTGATGAAAATCATCCAGAAAAAAAGCATACGAAAACGAAAATCAAAATAAACAATGGCATATGCAGATAGGAGTGAGATAGAAATCTTCCCAAAAGCGATCATCAAAGCCATCACTAAACTATTGAAAAGCATAATGCCAATGGGTGTAGAACCTTCGACACCTTTGCCGACCACTTGTTTTAAGTTCTCAAAAAACTGATCACCCAAACCTAATGGCAACGGTACTTCCAACAATCGTGCAACATCGTGTGAAGCCGCAACGATAGTAATCCAGATAGGAAAAAGCACAATTGCAACGCCTGCAAGCAGTACAAAATGAGATATAGCGGTGCTGACGGGTCTGTTTTCAATCATGATATCTTCCTCATCAGTATTCCACCTTACGTTCAATATATTTGAACTGGAAAATAGTCATACCAATCACTAATACCATTAAAATCACAGATTGTGCGGCTGATCCGCCTAAATCTAACCCTACAAAACCATCGTTATAGACTTTGAAAACAAGTATTTCGGTAGCATTTGCAGGGCCACCTTTAGTGACAACGTGAATAATGCCGAAAGTTTCGAAGAAGGCATAAACGATATTTACTACCAGCAAGAAGAAAGTGGTGGGTGTGATTAATGGAAAAATAATCGTCCAAAATCGTTTGGCTGGGCTGGCGGCATCTATGGCAGCCGCTTCAATTAAGGATTTGGGAATCGCTTGCATGCCCGCAAGAAAGAATAAAAAGTTATAACTAATTTGCTTCCACGCGGCGGCAATGACCACTAAGGCCATGGCTTGATTGCCTTTGAGTTGATGATTCCATTCATAACCCATGCTGGTCAAAAAAGTAGAAATAATGCCCGTGGTGGGATAAAACAAAAACACCCATAAAGCACCTGCGACAACAGGTGCAACCGCATAAGGCCAGATTAAAAGAGTGCGATAAATGCCAGTGCCGCGAATAACACGGTCTGCCATTGCGGCAAGCACCAGCGAAACACTGAGTGATAACATCGCCACCATCGCCGAGAAGAACAGCGTTCTACCAAAGGTCTTTATATAGTGATCATCTTCAAACAATTCTATGAAGTTATCAAGCCAGACAAATTGGGAGCTCATACCAAAGGCATCTTCCACTAACAATGATTGATAAACCGCCTGACTGGCTGGCCACATGAAAAATACCAGCGTAATAATGATCTGGGGCGCTACCAGCATATAAGGGAGCGCGGAGGACTTGAAGTGGACTTGTTTTAACACGGTAAAACGCCTACAAAACATCGAAAAAGAGGGGGGGTGGGCTTTAACACAGCTGTTTTTATTTGCCACCCCCCCTGTTTTTCGATGTTTTGTATTTTAAATTCCCTCTCTCTGGCAGGTTGTCGTAAAAGCTCAGGTGTAGGTTGGTGCTGAGCTTGCGAAGCCCAACAAACAGTGTCATGTTGGGCTTCGTTCCTCAGCACCAACCTACATTTGCCTTTTACAAGCCCCCCATTATCCCGTTGTGAAAAAGAAGGAAGGAGTTTAATACGTGTATTGCTGGGCATTGCTACTTATTCGCTTTCTCAAACTTTCGAACCAGCTTGTTTCCACGTTTTACCGCTTCTGCCATCGCATCTTTAGCGCTCTTAGAGCCATTCCAGATCGCTTCCATTTCTTCATTGATGACATCACGTACTTGTACGAAGTTACCAAAGCGTACACCACGAGAATTTGGTGTTGGAGTATTTAAACTAAGCTGTTTAATCGCGGTATCCGTACCAGGATTAGCCTCATAAAACCCATTCACTTTACTTAGCTCATACGCCGCAGTGGTGATGGGTACATAACCCGTTTCTTGATGCCACCATGATTGTACTTCTGGCGAAGAGAGGTATTTCATAAACAGCGCTACGCCTTTGTAATCTTCTTTAGGATGACCTTTAAGTACCCAAAGTGTTGCACCACCGATAATGGAATTCTGTGGTTTATCGATAACTTTCTGATTGTACGGCAACATGGTTTGACCAAAATCGAACTTCGCTTGTTTCTTGATTGAGCCGTAGTAAGCGGATGAATTCAGCCACATGCCACATTCGCCATTAACAAACTTTGGCAAGCTGTCTCCGCGTCGTCCGCCGTAATCGAATATTTTACTCTTTTGCCATTCACCGATTTTTGTCATCATTTCAACAACAGCATCGTTGTTAAAATTAAGCTCGGTATCTATGCCTGCAAAACCGTTTTCTTTAGTCCCAGTGGGTAAGTTATGCCAAGCGTTGAAGTTTTCGATCATTACCCACGATTGCCAGCCAAAGCTGAAACCACATTTCATACCTGAAGCTTGTAGTTTTTTAGAGGCAGCTTCAACGTCATCCCAAGTTTTAGGTACTTCCTTAATGCCTGCTCTTTTAAAGGCATCTTTGTTGTACCACATAACCGGTGTTGAACTATTAAATGGCATTGAAAGCAATGTGCCATCGGGTTTTTGGTAGTAACTGATTACAGCAGGCAAATAATCTTTTTTATCAAAGGCAACACCTGCATCCTTCATTACATCTTCAACAGGGTAAATTGCACCTTTAGCTGCCATCATGGTAGCTGTGCCAACTTCAAAAACTTGCACAATGTGTGGTTGTTTTTTTGCACGGAAGGCTGCGACGGCTGCTGTCATGGTTTCGGTATAGTTGCCTTTATTGGTAGGGACGACTTTGAATTCTTTTTGTGTCGCGTTGAAATCGTTAGCAATTTTATCAACACGTTCACCGTTGACTCCACCCATGGCATGCCACCATTGGATTTCTGTTTCAGCAAGAGCAGGGGTTGTTAGTGAGAAAGTTAAGGCAGTGGCTAATGCCAGCTGTTTGATACCTGATGGTATTTTTTTCATTGTTAAATCTCCTTTGATAGTCCCTTGCGATAGTGTCACAGGTTTATTTCAGGGGTATGACAAAGCAAGTGGGTTGATTTAACTATAGTAGAGACTTATGCAAATACAAATTTTTATTATGATGAATATTCCCTCCACCTAGCAGGGGGAGGGTTAGGGAGGGGGAGTATAGTTTATTACGAGTTGAGTGTTCTACTAACCGCATCGAGCCAGCCAGCCATCTTTTCTTGTCGTTTTTCATTATCCATTTTGGAGGTAAATTGTTGATCCAATTTCCAGCTTTTCGCAAAATCTTCCGCGTTATCCCAAACGCCCGCATATTGTCCTGCTAGCCATGCCGCTCCAAGCGCAGTGGTTTCTAAAACAGTTGGGCGATCTACGGGAGCATCTAAAATATTTGACAAGAACTGCATGGTCCAATCGCTGGATGCCATGCCACCGTCTACGCGTAAGACAGTTTCGCTTCCAGTATCGGACATATCATCATTCATCGCTTGTAGCAGATCAGCGGTTTGATAGCAGACGGCTTCTAATGTCGCTCGCACGATTTCTTTTGGGGTTGATGAGCGCGTCAACCCGCAAAGTAATCCACGTGCTTCGGCATCCCAATAAGGCGCGCCCATGCCTGTGAATGCTGGGACTAGGTAAACGGATTGTTCTGGGTCTGATTCTCTCGCCATGTCATCGCATTGCTCTGCTTTTTCGATAATGCCTAAGCCATCGCGCAACCATTGCACCGATGCGCCAGCCATGAAGATTGAGCCTTCAAGTGCGTAGGTGACTTTTCCATTTAGGCGATAGGCGATGGTTGTGAGTAAGCGATTCGATGATGGCACAAACGTATCGCCTGTGTTTAACATCGCAAAACAACCTGTGCCGTAGGTTGATTTCATCATGCCTGCTTCAAAACAGGCTTGACCTAAAGTGGCGGCTTGTTGATCGCCTGCGATACCGTAAATAGGAATGGGCGAGCCAAACCATGATGCATCAGCTTCGCCAAAATCTGCGGCGCAATCTAACACTTCGGGGAGTATTTCTTTTGGTACGTTTAAAAGTGCTAAAAGCTCATCATCCCATTGTTGGGTTTTGATGTTAAAGAGCAGGGTGCGCGATGCGTTGGTGGCATCGGTGGCGTGTGTTTGGCCTTTGGTGAGATTCCATAATAGCCATGAATCGACTGTGCCAAATAGTAACTCGCCTTTTTCAGCTTTGGCGCGAGCGCGTTCACCATTTTCTAAAACAACATTATCCAAAATCCAGTTAATTTTTGTGCCTGAGAAATAAGGGTCGAGTAGTAAGCCGGTTTTGTCACTAAAGAGTTTTTCATGCCCAGCATCTTTTAGCGAGTTACAAAAATCAGCCGTGCGCCGATCTTGCCAAACGATGGCATTGTGAACTGGCTTGCCCGTAATTTTATCCCAGATAATCGTGGTTTCACGCTGATTGGTAATGCCAATGGCGCTGATGTCTTTACCATTTAAGCCAGCATTTTTGATGGCATCACGTGCCGTTTCAATGCACGAGTTTAAAATCTCATTGGGCTTATGTTCAACCCAGCCAGATTGCGGAAAAATCTGTTCAATTTCCTGCTGTGCTACTGCGCAAACCGTATAATTTTCATCAAACACAATAGCGCGTGATGAGGTAGTGCCTTGATCAATTGCGAGTATATAGTTTGGCATAATTTTTTAGCTTCTATCAGCTTCGATTAACTACGACGTTGTTTAACCCAAGGTAATAAGAGTAAACCAATAATAAACAAGCCGATTAAGGGGGAAATACCTAATCGCTGTGCTTCGGTAGAAGATAGCCCCAACATATCAAGACCAACAGTACCTGTTACAAAAGCAACCAAGGTTGGTGCAATAAATGAGGTCGCTTTGCCAGAGAGTGCATAAAGCCCGAATGCTTGTGTCATATCGCCTTCATCCGCTTGATCAACCATCAAGGTGCGTGATGCCGCTTGCAATGCACCACCTGCAGCACCAATAACCGCGCCACAAATGTAAAATAAAATATCGGGTGCAGCAAAAGGCCCTGGCATTTCTTTAATCGGCATCATTAATAGTGTTTGGCGATCAGTTGTCACGATTGCGATACAGACAAAAATCAATGCAATGATAGAAATAACGATGACTTTTTTCGGACCAGATTTATCATCTGCGCGTCCACCCAACCAAGCACCAATTGCGCCTGTTACCAGTGTGAGTAGCCCAAAAACGCCAAGTTGAGTGGCTTCCCATTTTAAGACGCCGCCGGCATAAATCCCACCAAAACCGTATAAGCCATTTAAAGCATCACGATAAAACATGGATGAGCCTAAATAAGCAAAAAGGCTTTTGTTATTAGGAAGGTTTTTTATCGTTTGTAATAAATCAGAAATACCTTTGCCAACTGCTCCTTTTACTTTTGTTTGCTTTTTAACATCAGGGGTAAAAAGGAAAAATGGAATAATAAAAACAAAAAACCACAATGCCGTTAAAGGGCCAACGGCTCTTTCGCCGCCACGAGTGATTTCATCTAAACCTAAAATGGGAGCAATACCAATGAGTGTTTTGCCACTACCGGGGGATGATTCTACCAATGCGAGTAAAACAAAGACTAAAGCAAAAAGTCCGCCAATATAACCTAGTGCCCATGAAGTGCCTGACAAACGACCAAGGGCATCTCGTGTCACGAGGTCAGGCATGATGGCGTTATTAAAAACGGTTGAAAACTCTAAACCAATCATGCCAAGACCAAATGCAAAAAGTATCCAAAAAGTCATGCCCCCACCACCGGGCACGGCATACCAAAGGAAGGCAGAGCCAGCGACATACAGTATTGTGAACATGGCTATCCACGGTTTTCGTGGGCCTGTGGCATCAGCGATAGAACCTAGAATAGGTGAGAGAATAGCAATGGTTACACCAGCGATTGCCAGCATATAGCCCCACCAAATCTGACCCGTCGCGGCATCGGGTGCAACCTCGGCAGCAAAATATCGTGCAAAAATAAATGTTATCAATAAGGTATGAAAAGGCTGTGATGCCCAATCGTAAAACATCCAACCCCAGATGCCTCTTTTACTAACCTGGGTGATTGGTAGCCCACTCGCTGATAATTGCGTTTCGCTCATACTTATTTCCTTTGGGTATTTGATTGATGGGTAATTCTTGCGATTACTCCATAAAGACAGATTGTTAAAATGTCTTTGTTTTTTATTATAGAACTAGAAATATAGACTAGCACAGAAAAATACAAATCATCGAAAAATAGGGGGGGTGGTAATGAAAAAAGGTGTTTATAATCCAGTTCTTAGCCTTAATTAACGGATTTATCATGTCTAAAACATTTAACGACCTCGTAGCTGATGCATTAACTGAAATTGATGAGGTTTTCCCGTGGGATCTTGAGGAGTATCTGGAGAGCCAGCCTGAAACCTTACTTTTAGATATTCGTGAGCCAGAAGAATTTGACGGTGCACACCTTAAAAACTCAATTCATGTACCCCGTGGAATATTAGAACAAGCCTGTGAATGGAATTATGCCGAGACGATTCCAGAGTTAGTGAATGCGCGTGATCGTCCTGTTTTAGTGATTTGTCGATCAGGCAATCGTAGTGCTTTAGCGGCTTTAACAATGAAAATGTTGGGTTTTAATAATTTGACATCTCTGAAAATGGGTGTAAAGGGTTGTAATGATTCTGATGTTCCTTTATTTAATAAAGCGGGTGAAGAAGCAGACCCAGATTGGGCTGATGAGTTTTTCAATCCTGAAGTTCGGGATGATCAGCTTGAAGCTAATCAGTAATGGAATTTTTATTATTGTTAATCCATCATTGTTGCGAATGCCGCAATCCATGTTAGTAACTGGAGCAGACTCACTGATGGATACAGACATTCGCCAATATGACGAGTATCTTTTGTAGTTACTATTTCAGCCTGTTGCTATAGGGCGTTTTTTATCGCGTATCCATTCACTCCATGAGCCTACATATAACCTAGAGCCAGATAAACCCGCAATCTCCATCGCCAACATATTGTGGCAAGCGGTTACGCCTGAACCACATTGATGAACAATTTTTTGAGGAGATAGATCACCGAGTAGGGTATCAAATTGTTGGCGTAAGTTTTGTGCAGATAAAAATCGCCCTTCTTCATTCAGATTTAACATAAAGGCACGATTGATAGCCTCTGGAATTCGTCCCGCAACAGTATCGAAGGGTTCGACTTCACCACGAAAACGCTCAGCGGCTCGTGCATCAAGTATGGTGAATGTTTTATCAGATAAATTCTTTTGGATAGCTTCAGTTTCTAGCCATTGAGTTTTATCAATATTTGAGATAAATGTCTTTGGTGTAATTTCTGGTAAATCTTGGGTCAGAGGTTTCTGATCTCTTTCCCATTGTTGGAATCCCCCATCTAATACCGCTACATTTTGATGGCCAAAGGTTCGTAATTGCCACCATAAACGCGATGCGTAATCCGCGCCGCCTGTAGCATCATAGGCAATAATTTGAGTGTCTTTATCAACTCCCCAGTTACCTAATAAAATACTTAATTTATCAAAATCAGGCAGCGGGTGTCTGCCGCTTCCAGTAGTAATTGGCGAAGATAGGTCATCTTCTAAATGGCAGTGACGTGATTCAGGAATATGGGATGTTTGATAATCTTGCAACGCTGCTCGACAATCAAAAATCACCCAATTGGATTTGTGTAGGTTTTCCGCAAGGTCATCGGTCGATATGATTGTCGTGAATTTCAATTGAATTTAGTCCTATTTTTAGTCTTGTTATTATTCTGCGTTTGAAAGTCGCTCGCCCGTCATTAATGGATAACAACGATCATACCAAAGTGCAAAATCTTTACTGTGAGCCATCGCCATTTTAACCGTGCCGAGTTGATGACCAGAACGCAAAACACCAAAAACACTGCAGTCAACAAAGCTGGCTTCATCGCCACCGTAGAATTTCTTGCCGTTTAAACCCTCTTTAACCCAGTGATCTATCTCAGCAAGATATTCGCCTCGTGGGTCTTCAATATTGTATTTTGCTTTCATTTTCTTTGCTACTTTGGGCATGACGAGTGCACCTACAAATGGAATAATAAACCCCTTGAAACCACCACTCGGCGTAATCTTTTTAATGTTTTCACGTGATGTTTTAAAATTAGGATGAATTAAAGGCGGTAAAAAGTGGACGAGTTTATTGTCAACCCAAGCTGTCCATTTTTTGTCCGCATCAGTTACAGGTAGCTTGGCGTAGTTATTGTTAATGTATTCAATGATAGTGGCAGATTCAACGACAACCGTATCGCCATCTTTTATTACAGGGACTTTCTTATGATCGGTAATGCCTTCCAACTCTTTCATTCCGCGTGGCGAAACATCAACGACCTCGTAAGGTGTTTTTGAGAAGTTTAATAGCGAGCGAACTTTTGAACAAAAAGGACAGCCTTGAAATTGGTAAAGTGTGATCATTTAGATAACTAGCCTGATATTTTATATAGAAAGTGATGGTAAAGTGAAATTTTGTGGATGGCAATAATTAATCATCGGGATGCCTTTTAGAATAGCTTACCTTGTTGTAAGTACAAGAACGCTCCTATACCAATAATACCTAAAACAATACTACTAAAAAATGCAAAGGTATAATGCGAGGGTGGATTTGTTTTGGATACTTTAGCCCAATAAAACCAACCCATAGCAACAATAAATAAGGGGAAAATAATATAAGTGGCTTCGGTAGAAAATAAATAGTGCCTACGATGACAAAGATAGCGAAAAAGCGTAGCTTTTGCATTCCTTGAACAGACTCATCAATCGCTTGTTTTTTTTCTGATGGCATCTTTGTCAGGGATTGATGGACAAGGTATCGACCCAAAAGGACGGGAATGATGAGTGCAATAAATGCAAAAAGAGAGTTTTCTTCCAAGACTAAAGCTCCAAAATATTACGTATAAAATTACTGGCGTTGACGAACGACTTCATAAAGACAAACCCCAGTGGCAACAGAAACATTTAAACTAGAGACTTGCCCAGCCATAGGGATGGAAATCAACTCATCACAATGTTCTTCTGTTAAACGGCGTAAGCCTTTGCCTTCTGCGCCCATGACTATTGCAGTGGGCGTTTTGAAATTTTGTTGATAGAGATCGCCACGGGCTTTATCGCTAGTACCGATAAACCAAATACCGAGTTTTTTGATCTTTTCCATGGTGCGTACAAGGTTAGTCACTTGAATAAATGGTACTGTTTCTGCCGCGCCCGATGCAACTTTACGTGCCGCAGGTGTAAGCCCAACCGCATTATCTTTTGGGGTGATAACTGCTAACACGCCCGCACCTTCAGCGGTGCGTAAACAAGCGCCGAGATTATGCGGGTCGGTTACGCCATCCAGCACTAACAATAACGGTGTGCCTTCGTGCTCATCTAACAATGCAAGTAAATCATCTTCGGTATAACTGGCAGGGGCATTGTATTGCGCAACCACGCCTTGGTGTTGATGTGTTTTTGCTAGTTTATCTAGCATCTTCATATCAACACGATGAGAGATCAGCCCACGTTTTTCAGCGTGATGGATTAGCTCTTTTACGCGTTGGTTTTTTTTGTTTTCAGCAATCCAAACTTGTTCGATATTGTCAGGATCGTTTTTAAGCGCAGATTCGACGGCGTGAATGCCATTTATTAGTGTTTTCATAGTATTATGTAAAAGAGTTTTTTGCCACGGAATCCACGGAAGGACACGGAAAAAGACAATAGTTATTGTTTTATTCTTCTGTGTTATTCGTGCTTTTCGTAGAAATCTTTAAATTCTTTTATCTTTTCCTTCCGTGTTTTTCCGTGTGCTTCCGTGGCAAAAATTATTTCTTTTGTTTTTTCTTATCTTTTTTCTTTTTACCTTTCTTCTTGCGAGGAGGTCTTTCATCCTCTCCCGTATCAGGCAGTGTGAAATCAATTTTACGATCATCCAAATCTACACGCGCGACAACGATCTCAATCGGATCACCCATGCGATAGCTATTGCCTGAGTTTTCGCCTTTCATCTCGTGGCGTGCTGCATCAAAGTGGTAGTAATCACTTTTTAGTGCAGTGACGTGTACCAAACCTTCGACATAAATATCATCTAGCTCGACAAATAAGCCAAAGCCCGTAACGGTTGTGATAATACCTTTAAACGTTTCGCCCACTTTATCCTGCATATATTCAGCTTTGAGCCATGCCATCACATCACGGCTGGCATCATCAGCACGTTTTTCGCATTCTGAACAATGTACTCCCAATGCCTTCATTGCAGGGTAGTCGTAATAATAATCTTCGGCACTGCCATTTTGAATAATGTACAAAATCGCGCGGTGTACCAATAAATCAGGGTAACGACGAATCGGCGATGTGAAATGCGCATAATGGTCACGCGCTAAACCAAAGTGACGGGTGCTGTCTGGGTTTTCTTTGTCAACCGGTGCATATTCTGCACGTGACATTGAACGCAACATAACGGTTTGAATCAAATGCGCATCAGGTCTTTCTTTTACGCTATTAAGAAGCGTTGCATAGTCAATCGGCTGTGGCTTATCGCCTCCGCCCAATTTTAAGCCTAAGCCATTTAAAAACTCGTGAACTTTAGCGAGCTTTTCAGGGTTAGGGCCACCATGAACACGGTGCAGCGCAGGTATTTTATGGCGCTTTAAGAAGTGTGCGGCACACATATTTGCCGTTACCATGCACTCTTCGATAATTTTGTGCGCATCGTTGCGGGTTGTAGGTTTTATGCTTTCTATCTTACGATCTTCACCAAAGATAACTTGAGTTTCAGTGGTTTCAAAATCAATTGAGCCACGCTCGTCACGTGCTTTGCGTAACACTTTATAGAGCGAATATAAATCATCTAAATGATCAACCACATCAGCATATTCTTTACGCAAAACAGCATCGTTATCAACAACCATCGCTGCCATTTTGGTATAGGTTAAGCGCGCAGCAGAGTGCATAACTGCACTCTTAAACTGATAAGCCACCATGTGGCCTTCGGGGTTTATTGTCGCTTCACACACCATACACAAACGATCAACCTTAGGGTTTAATGAACATAAACCGTTTGAAATTTTCTCAGGCAACATCGGGATAACTTCAGCAGGGAAGTAAACCGAAGTAGCGCGGTTCCAAGCCTCGTTATCTAGCGCACTGCCAACAGGCACATAATGAGATACATCAGCAATGGCGACGGTGAGATTCCAATTACCATCTTCATCTTTTTCGCAATAAACGGCATCATCAAAATCGCGTGAATCTTCACCGTCAATGGTTACCAATGGCATCTTGCGTAAATCTACGCGGTGCTTTGTGTCTTCTTCTGAAACTTCGTCACTAAGCACTTCGCTTTCTTTTAACGTATCGGCTGGCCAAACGTGCGGTAAATCGTGTGAACGTAATGCGATGTCGATTTCCATACCTGGCGCCATATGATCGCCAAGAATATCTGAGATTTTACCGATAGCTTGATGGCGAGGTGTGGGGTATTCAACAATACTCACGACCACAATTTGCCCATCTTTAGCATCACCGGCATTTTCAGGTGGGACGAGAATATCTTGTGCGATGCGAGAATTATCTGGGGTAACAAATCCGATACTTCCTTCAACGAAATAACGCCCTACGATAGATTCGGTATTGTGTTCAAGAATTTCAACAATTGCACCTTCACGGCGACCTCTGCGGTCTATGCCTGTAACCGTTGCGAGTACCACATCGCCATGCATAACTTTACGCATTTGCTTGCCATGCAGGTATAAATCATCACTGCCATCTTCTGGCAATAAAAAGCCAAAACCATCAGGATGACCAGAAACGCGTCCTTTGACTAAATCAGATTTAGAAACAGGCACGTATTCTTTGCTACGATTAAATAAGATCTGACCGTCACGCTCCATTGCGCGCAAGCGATACTTCATGGGGTCAAGGTCTTCGGGGTCGTCTAAGCCGAGCTTGTCGGCAAGTGCGCGAAAGCTAATCGGAGCGCCATTTTTCTCCATGACTTCGAGCATTAACTCTCGGCTAGGAATAGGGCGACCATATTTTTTGGCCTCGCGTGCTTTGTGTGGGTCTTTGTATTTACTCATGGGCGCGTATTCTACTCTATTATTGCAATTGCCACCCCCCCCTTTTTTCGCTGTTTTGTAAATTGTTTGGTAAAAAAGTCCTTATTTTTTAATATTTGTACATATAACGTTATACTTTCAAATACTCTTAATCGAAAATTCTTAAAAAAAGCCTTATGCAGGATTATTACCCTAAAAAAATTGTTTGTTTAACCGATGAAACAACGGAAATGCTTTATCTGTTCGGTGAGCAAGATCGTATTGTTGGAATATCGGGCTTTACCGTTAGGCCTCCAGAAGCAAGAAAAGAAAAACCTAAAGTATCAGCCTTTACATCAGCAAAAATTGACAAAATAATGGATCTGAAGCCAGATCTTGTTCTTGGTTTTTCTGACTTACAAGCAGACATAGCCTATGAGCTTATAAAAAAAGGAGTCAGTGTCCACCTCTTCAATCAACGATCTATTGATGAAATCTTTCAAATGATCCTAATGCTGGGTGCAATGGTAGGTTGTCAAGATAAAGCCCAAAAATGGGTGGTAGAACACCAAGTAAAAATAACAAAAATTAAACAAGAAGTAGCCAGTTGGGAAAAGCGACCTAAAGTCTATTTTGAGGAATGGTACGACCCTATAATTACAGGCATACAATGGGTTTCTGAATTGATAACCATCGCAGGAGGAGTGGAATGTTACCCCGAACTTGCGGGTCAGAGTTTGGCTAAAAAACGTATTGTTGCTGATCCTTTAGATGTTGCAAAAAGAAACCCAGACATAATCATTGGGTCATGGTGTGGTCGTAAATTTCATCCTAATAAAGTTGCCGATAGAGAAGGCTGGAGTGAAATTAGTGCAGTCAAAAATGGGCACGTTTTTGAGATTAAATCTGCTCATATTCTACAACCAGGCCCAGCGGCTTTGACAGTGGGATTAGATCAAATAACAACTATTCTTAATAACTGGCACGATCAATTCAAAGACGGAAATACATAATACGGATTAGTGTAGTTTTGATAAAAACGATAAAACACAATTTTTAATTACAAACGATGCAAAAACTAGACCCCTATACAATCCCTCTCGAATCAATCAACCTGATTGAAGCCAGCGCGGGCACGGGTAAATCATGGACGGTAACGTATCTCTATTTGCGTTTGATTTTAGAAAAAGGCTTAACCGTAGATCAAATATTAGTAGTGACCTTCACCGATGCGGCAACTAAAGAGTTACGTGATGCGGTTCGCACTCGTTTAAGCGAGGCATTAGAAGTATTTGAGCTTTCTGATGATGACAGAGAGCAAGCTAATATTAGTGATGAATATTGTCAGTTGCTTAGTAAAGACTTTGATCAAGCTGAATCAATCAATCGTTTGCGACGTGCAAAACTGAGTATTGATGAGGCGGCAATATTCACCATCCACGGTTTTTGTCAGCGTGCTTTAAGTGAAAATGCTTTTGAGGCAAGTTTGCCGTTTGAAAGTGAACTACTGATGGATGATAGCGAGGTGATGCAAAACCTTGTGGATGATTTTTGGCGACGACGATTTGCAAAAGCGCCTAAGTCGCTTATCTTTAAATTACAACAAAAACGCATAACACCTGATTCATTATTAAAGGATATTCGAGGCGCGGTCGGTAAGCCATACCTCACGATTTGTGGGCCAGATTCCGAGGAGATAAAAGCAGAAAAATGGCAAGAATTAGAAACGTTTTTTCAACAGGCAATTAAAACGTGGAAGGAAAACGAGGATGATTTACGGCAGTTATTAACTCAGCCAGAGTTGGATGAAAAGGGATATTTAGCAACCTTTAAAAAAGCACGAGATAGTTTCTTAAAGGAGTTTTCTCAAATAGTCTTATCAGAAAAAATCCCCAATAAACTTGATAGCAAACTGGCTTGGTTAGGCACAAAAGCAAAAACATTAAAGAGTGTAGAGCCTTTAAAACACCCATTCTTTGAGCAATGGCAAAGCTTTTTAGAGGCATGGAAAGCACTAGATTCACACTCTGATGATTATATAAACCGTATCCGTATTGAGTTATTGCACTATTTACAGACAGAACTACCCAAAGAAAAACAAAGACTTGGCGTGTTATCTTTTGATGATTTATTGCTTCAGCTTAACGATGCTTTAATCACTCAACCACAATTAGCCGAAGATTTACGCAAAAAATATCGCGTGGCGATGATTGATGAGTTTCAAGATACTGATCCGATTCAATACAATATTTTTAAGACTCTTTTCCCTAAAGAGAGTGACAGCACGGTGTTCTTTGTGGGTGACCCTAAACAGGCGATTTATAGCTTTCGTGGCGGGGATATTCACACCTATCTTAGTGCCAAAAAGGATGCCTCACAGCAATATACTTTGGATAAAAACTGGCGCTCCCATCCTGATTTAATATCCGCATTTAATGCGCTGTATTCCTCGTCTGATAATCCGTTTATGGATAAAGGTATTCAGTATCAAACAGTCGATGCAGGAGACCGCGTAACTGAGACACTCATCACCCCCAATAATACTAGCCCTTTACGATTTTGGAATTATGTTCCGAGTGAGATGAGGAGCGAAGAGAAGCCTAAAATAGAGGATGTCCGCAAAGACATTGCCAATGCTGTGGCAGGCGATATTGCATCACTTTTAAATAGTGCTAATAAAAAGGGGGCTAAAATTGGTGAGTTTCCCATCATGGGTGGCGATATCGCTATTTTAATTCGCTCGCACAAACAGGGTGATTTAATAAAACAGGCGCTGAATCAACGCGGTATCGCCAGTGTTCAGAGCAGTAAAGACAGTATTTATGAAACGCACGAAGCTGTCGAGGTGTTGCGTTTACTTACCGCTATTGTCGAGCCACAACGCGAAGATGATGTACGCCGAGCATTAGTGACGGAGTTACTTGGCTATCAAGCCGAAGATTTATTGGCTTTTGATGATGAGAGTCATACGTGGGAAGATGTTTTGCTAAAAATGCAAAACTGGCATTTTCAATGGAAAAAGCAAGGCTTCCTGCCGATGATGCGAAGCTTGATGACTTCAGAAAATATCCATCAGCGCTTATTGGCGTATCCCGATGGTGAGCGTCGTTTAACCAATGTTTTGCATCTTTCAGAGCTTATCCATCATCAAAGCAAACAGTTTTCACTCAATATGGAAGAAGTATTGCGTTGGCTAACGCAACAGCAAGATGATTTGAACGGTACTGAGCGAGAACTGCGCTTAGAAAGTGATGCGAATTTAGTAAAAATAGTCACCATTCATAAATCCAAAGGCTTGGAATATCCGATTGTATATTTACCCTTTGTAGGAATGAGTGGCGCGTCATTTAAAGACAGTATTTTCAGCTTTTATCAAGATGATAAGGCTTGCTTAGAGATTGGATCAAGCAATGCCGATGAACATAAAAAAATTAAAATTGCAGAAGAAAAGGCTGAAGAAGCGCGCCTGTTATACGTGGCGTTAACGCGTGCAAAATACCAATGCACCGTGGTCACGTTTACCGAAGCAATCAATATGAACCCCGATAGAACGGCATTAGGCTGGTTATTAAGCGATGGCGAGACGATTCCCTCTGGTAATTCAAAGGCGGCGAAAGAGCAAAAAGCTAACTTCTTCTCATCGTATAAAGCGAAGCTAGAAAAGTTAGTGGAAGAGGGAGGTGGCAAGATAACTCTCAGTAGCTTTAGTGATTTCTCAAATGATTTGAATGCGCGTTATCAAGCACCAAAAATAGAGCAAAACCTAAGCGCAAAAAACTTTAGTGCAGAGATAAAATCACAAGCCCAAGTTACCAGCTTTAGTGGCTTGACCGCAGGTGCACATGCAGAATCTCCTGACCATGATTCAAATGTACCGAGTGAATCACAAACAGGAGATGATAAACGCGAAGATGACTTTCCGCGTGGATCAACAGCAGGTACAGCCTTGCATGAAATGTATGAAAGTTTAGATTTCATTGTACCAGTGAATGAACAGTCGGAGATAATCTCTAGTATTTTGAGTAAGTGGGGCTTTGATGGAAAGCACCAAACATCTGCAGCCTTGTTAATGGAAAATTCTTTGCAAACGGAACTGTTTGAAGGCTTTAGTTTAGAGCAGTTAAGCCATGAAAAACGCCTTGATGAAATGGAGTTTTATCTACCGCTTGAACGCTTACAAATTGATGACTTAAAACAAATACTATTCAAATACTTACCACAAGAAGATCAATTATTGCGTGATGCTGTAAATAGCTTAAATTTTGAACAAGTCGAGGGTTATCTTAAAGGCTTTATTGATCTGATTTTTGAGCATAATGGTCTTTATTATATTGTCGATTATAAATCTAATTCCTTGCCCGATTATGGCCAAGAAAGTTTGATGACAGCCATGGCAGATTCACATTACTATTTGCAGTATTTACTCTACAGCGTGGCACTGCATCGTTACCTTAAAAAGCGAGTAGCAGGGTATAGTTGGGAGACGCATAGCGGAGGTGCTTATTACCTCTTTATACGTGGGATGCTCCCTGCAGAAAAATACAAAACCACGAAAAAGGGGGGGGGTGGCATTTATTATAATAAGCCCAGCCTAGCATTAATTACGGCATTAGATGGCTTATTTATGGCGCCTTTATTAGTATGTCAATAGTGGGTAAAGCATCATGAGTGAACAATTAACAATGGATTTATTTGCTGACAATCCACCAACAAATGAAGCATATCCGCCGAGAGAGGAGAAAACTTACGAAGCGCTAGATCATCAACTTTCAGACTTACTGCACGAATTGAATGGTGATCAAAATAGTGGCGAGAAAAACCCAATCCTAAAACACTGCACGCTAGAAATCAGCCAACACACCCGCGAAGGTCAAATTGCGATTGAATGTAGCACGGCTCAACAAGAAGAATTATTAAAAACTCACGTGGTAGGTGAAGCAGGGGATTACAAACCGTTAATATTAGACAATGGCTATTTGTATTTAAGACGCTATTGGCAATATCAGCAACAATTGGCAGAACAAATCAAATCACGTTTAGAGATTGCAGAGCTAGATGAAGATTGGGCGCAAGAACGCTTAAGCCATTATTTTTCATCAAATATAGATGCAAGTGATAGTGAGAACAAAAATGATGAAATTGATTGGCAAAAAGTAGCTGCAGAACACGCTTTGCAGAATCAGTTTTTAATCGTTTCAGGTGGTCCAGGTACAGGGAAGACGACAACCATTACAAAGATTTTAGCTTTGTTGATTGAGCTACATAACTTGCAGGGTGCTTCTAAATACAAATCATCGAAAAAAGGGGGGGGTGGGTTAAATAATAATCACTTAAATATCCTTTTAGCCGCCCCAACAGGCAAAGCCTCCATAAGAATGTTAGATGCCATTAGTGAGGTACAAAATAAGCTAGAATTGTCAGATGATGTGAAAGCACAGATGCCAACACAAGCCAGTACCCTGCATAAATTACTAGGCTTCATACCCGAAAAAGTAACATTCAAACACAACTGCAATAACCCACTCAATGCTGATGTGGTGTTAGTTGATGAAGCCTCAATGATTGATATTGCCATGATGTCAAAACTCATTGAAGCCGTGCCAAGACACGCCAAACTCATCCTCATCGGTGATAAAGACCAACTCTCATCCGTAGAAACAGGCTCAGTATTTGCTGATATGTGCGAGGGTTTGAGTCACCCAAGCGACCCGAATCAACCTAAGCACATCGTCACCCTACAAAAAAACTACCGCTTCAAAAAGGGCAGTACAATAGGTCAACTAGCCCTATCAGCCAATAAAGGGGACAGCAAAACCTTACTTGAAACGTTAAAAGACGAAACAAAGATAGACTGTAATCTAGTCGCGCCAAGCACCTTAGCAGGCAATCAAATCCCCAACGATTTAACCGCCCCGTGGGATAACTATTTCAAGATTTTAAATAGCCCTAATTCAACTATCAGCGAGATATTCAAAGCCTTTAACGAATACCGAATCCTCTGCGCGCTACGCCGAGGCTTAAACGGAAGCACCACATTAAGCGCACGCATAGAAACTTCATTAGCTAAAAAAGGCTTAATTAGGCAGCGAGCAAGTTTTGGCCAATCGCAAGCACAAAGTTGGTACCATGGTCGTCCTGTCATGATTACTCAAAACAGTTATAGCAAAGGTTTGTTTAACGGCGATACAGGCATCACGCTCACCCGAAACGGTGAGACCAAAGTGTATTTTCCTGATGGTGATAAACGTGAGGGAGAAAATGAAGATAACAGTTTCAAAAGTTACGCCCCCGTAAGGCTACCCGCACACGAGACCACATGGGCAATGACCATCCATAAAAGCCAAGGCTCAGAATTTAAACGAGTATTGTTAGTGCTTCCGCACGAAGTCATGCTCTTACTCACAAGGCAACTGATCTACACAGGGATAACACGCGCAAAAGAGCAGGTGAGTATTGTGGCAAGTGATGCGGTTTTAAATGCTGGGGTTAAGACGGAGATGGTGAAAGCCACAAGAATAGCGGATATGTTGTAAAAACCTGCTAAAAATCCTAGTTAGATGCAATACGTTCCATTTCTATTGCTAATAAAAAATC
>JALSLX010000157.1 GCA_026988095.1 Thiotrichaceae bacterium | reverse complement strand
GCAGCAACCCAACGCATATTGTAACGTTTGCCCAAAGTACCTTCTTCGCCTTGGATGCAGTCAGCAATGTAATCTTGAACAGGTTTCTCCCAAAAACGCTGGTTAGATGCATTGATAGCAAACTCAGCCGTATCTTCAGGTATTTTCATATCAGGATGGGTAAGAATAAACTCACCGATTGAAGTACATAATGTAAAACCATTTACGCCAGAACCAGTCGTCAAAACCATCATGCTTGAAGGGCCGTATAAACAGTAACCTGCAGCAACTTGTTCAGTACCTGGTTTTGCAAAATCTTCTGCCGTTGGATTCTCTTTTCCTTCGGGTGCTTTTAATACAGAGAAGATCGCGCCTACATCCATATTAATGTCCATATTTGACGAGCCGTCTAATGGATCAAAGGTTACTAAGTAATGTCCACGTGGCTTGCCATCAGGGAGTGTTAGAATTTCATCCAACTCTTCAGATGCCATACCTGCACAGTGACCGTTATTCTCTAACGCATCAATGAAAAGATCATTTGCAATCAAATCCATCTTCTTTTGTACATCGCCCATTGAGTTTTCACTCTCGGTAGCGCCCAGTACATCAGCAAGATCACCCATGTTTACAAGGTTAGCAATGCCTTTGCACGCGATAGTGATATCGTTTAAAAGACCAGTGAATTCGCCGCTGGCTTGATTACCTAGCTTGCGTTGCTCATCGATAATAAATGATGAAAGCGTAGTGCCTAGTTTTTGCATGGAGGAGTCTCAAAAATTTTAAAGGCGCGAATTATAGTATATTATGATCTAATAATATACCTTTGTGTTATAGAATTATTCTATAAATTATCTGCTCGAAACAGTAGCGACTTCGTAAAATCCTCGGTATCCTCTCACTCCCCTAACAATGTTGCAGTATTCTCGTAATGAAAGAGCGAGATAAAAAGCTGTAAATTATAGTATGCAAGATCAGTATAACCATAAAAATATAGAACCCGCAGTACAGAAGATGTGGGAAGACAACAAGTCGTTCGAAGTCACTGAAGACCCAGATAAAGAAAAATACTATTGTTTATCAATGTTTCCGTACCCAAGTGGAAAGCTCCACATGGGTCATGTGCGTAACTATACGATTGGCGATGTAATCTCGCGCTTTCAGCGTATGCAAGGTAAAAATGTCTTACAACCAATGGGTTGGGATGCATTTGGGTTACCCGCAGAAAATGCAGCGATTAAAAATAACGTACCACCTGCAAAATGGACAGATGAAAACGTCGCAGAGATGGGGGCGCAACTTAAAACAATGGGTTTTGCCTACGATTGGTCGCGCGAGCTTGCAACCTGTAAGCCTGATTATTACCGCTGGGAGCAATGGTTTTTCTTAAAGCTATTTGAAAAAGGTTTGGTTTACCGCAAAAAAGCGACGGTAAATTGGGATCCCGTCGATAATACCGTTTTAGCCAATGAGCAAGTTGTGGATGGTCGTGGTTGGCGTTCGGGTGCAATCGTTGAGCAACGTGAAATAGATCAATGGTTCTTAAAAATTACCGCTTATGCGGATGAATTGTTAGAAGATGTCCGCAAGTTAGAAAATTGGCCGCAACAAGTGCGTACCATGCAGGAAAATTGGATAGGGCGTTCTGAAGGTGTTGAACTAGAATTTGGTTTAGAAAATAGCGAAGAAACATTAAGTGTATTTACAACTCGCCCAGATACTTTAATGGGCGTGAGTTATTTGGCGGTTGCGCCACAACATCCTTTGGCAACGCGCGCCGCTGTCGAAAACCCTGAGCTAACAGATTTCATCGAAGAATGTAAGAATATGAAAGCCACCGAAGCCGAAATGGCAACGATGGAGAAAAAAGGTTTTGCAACAGGTATTTATGCTACTCACCCAATTACAGGTGAAAGCATTCCAATTTGGGTCGCTAATTTTGTATTAATGAGTTATGGATCTGGCGCTGTTATGGCTGTTCCAGCGCATGATGAGCGTGATTGGGACTTTGCGCAAACCTATGGTTTACCTATAAAACAAGTGATCACATCAACTTGTGAGTCAGTTGCTAATAATATCAATATAAATGAAGGTGCATTTACCGAAAAAGGTGTACTGATTGATTCAGGTGATTTCACGGGGTTAACGTCAGAAGAAGCACTGGACAGTATTGCCGAATTCTTACAAGAAGCTAAGAAAGGACGAAAAACGATTAACTATCGCCTACGCGATTGGGGTGTCTCACGTCAGCGTTATTGGGGTTGCCCGATTCCAATTATCTATTGTGATGATTGTGGGGCAGTTGCCGTACCGGACGAAGATTTACCGGTTGAGCTACCAACGGATGTCGTCTTTGATGAGTCTGGCTCTTCACCCATTAAGCAGATGCCAGAGTTTTATGAGACATCTTGCCCAAAATGTGGAAAAGCCGCCACTCGCGAGACGGATACTTTTGATACTTTCTTTGAATCATCATGGTATTACGCGCGTTTTACAGGGCCAGATAACGATAAATCGATGCTGGATGAGCGTGCAGATTATTGGTTGCCAGTCGATCAGTATGTTGGCGGTATTGAACATGCGGTTCTACATCTTTTGTACGCACGATTCTTTAATAAACTTATGCGTGATGAAGGCTTAATTGAATGTGACGAGCCATTCACAAATTTGCTCACACAAGGCATGGTATTGGCAGATACCTATTACATTGATGGTGAATCGGGTGGGCAAGAATGGATTGCACCAAAAGATGTGACGGTTGAGCGTAATGAAAAAGGCAAAGTTGTAAAAATTACTGATGACAAGGGTAGGGAAGTACAAACCGATGGCATGAGTAAAATGTCAAAATCAAAAAATAATGGTGTTGACCCTGCTGAATTAATCGAGAAATATGGTGCTGATACCTTACGCGTATTCTCAATGTTTGCTGCACCACCTGATCAGAGCATGGAATGGTCAGATTCGGGTGTTGAAGGCGCAAATCGTTTTATCAAGCGTTTATGGAGACAGGTTTACATACATGCTGAAACGAATCCAAATAAGGACTTTGACTTGGATTTGGATAATCTAACGGATAGCCAGCAGGAAATACGCCATAAAGTTTATGCTACGCTAACTAAAGTTACCGATGATATGTCACGTCGTTACACGTTTAATACGGCTATAGCGGCAAATATGGAATTGATTAACGACCTTTCTAAATTTAAAGACGATGGTGAACAAGCGCAAGCGATTCGTCATGAAGCTTTAGAGAAGATTGTTCTTATGTTATCTCCCATCATGCCCCATGTAGCTCAAGAGTTATGGGTAAGTTTAGGTAATGAAGGGACAGTGATGGATGAACCTTGGCCTGAAATTGATGAAACTGCATTGGAACAATCTAAAATTCAAATGATGATTCAACTTAACGGTAAATTACGCGGTAAAGTCGATGTTGATGTGAATGCAGATGATGCAACAGTAGAAGCGCTGGCAATGGAAAATGAGAATGTAAAACGTTTTCTTGAAGATGCAACCGTTAGAAAGGTCATTGTAGTTAAGGGTCGTTTAGTTAATATTGTTGCTAACTAGATGTCTTTTTGAGAACAAATAACAATTCGTGACTAAATTTAGTCACGAATTAGTGTACTCTTTAAAATATGTTGAATACGAAAGCCCCATTATTGATTTGTACCTTTCTTGCGATATTATTCTTGCAGGCCTGTAGTGGTAATGGCTTTCATCTTAGAAAAAATATAGACCTTCCTTCGCCTTATCAAAAAATTCAACTTGAGAGCATCTCTTACGAGAGTGAATTTGTAAAAGCGTTTGAAGTAGCACTTGAAGAGGCCGGTGGCGAGTTAGTTAAAAACACTTCTAGATCACCTCTGACGATAATTAAAATTAATAATTTCCGTGAAAGTAAGAGAGTTATTGCCTATACAAGTACTCGTAAGGCACGAGAGTTTTTGCTCTCACTAAAATTTGATTACAGTATTTTTCCAGATGAGAGCTCTGACAAGAAAATGGGTAAAAATCATCGTATAAGTTTAGATCGTGTTTTCATATATGATGCCGAATTTGCCCTAGGGAAAGAAGAAGAAGAAGGTAAAATCAAGAAAAATCTTTACGAAGAGGCAGCTCGTCTAATACTGCTAAAATTACAATACAATAAGGATTAAGCCAAAAATAATGCTATTACGGGAGTGTCCCAATTAAACGCATCTTCTATCAAATTGTTATTAGCTCTGTTTTAGTTTTTTTAACTATTACAGCGCAAGCTGATATGAGCTTTGAGCAATGGAAGCAATCATTTAAACAAGATGCACTTTTAAATGGTATTAATCCTTTACTGTTTGATCAAGCTTTTCAAAAAATCACACCAGATTCAGCTGTTATTAAATTAGATACTAATCAACCAGAATTCACTCGAAATATTTGGGATTATATTGATAACGCCACATCAGCTAAAAGGTTAAAAAGAGGACAGAAGCTCCTTCAAAAACACCGTGAACTATTTGATGAAATTGAAAAAAAATATGGTGTTCAACGAGAAGTAATTGTAGCTATTTGGGCGATGGAAAGTGACTTTGGGCGTAATTATGGTAGTAAAAATGTTGTCCGTTCATTAGCGACATTAGCTCATCATGCTCGCTCTGAAAAGCGGGAAAAATTTGCAGAAGAAGAATTACTTGCGGCATTGCACATTATTCAAAATAATAAAGTAAATGTGGGTAGTTTAATTGGTTCGTGGGCTGGTGCAATGGGGCAACCTCAGTTTATGCCGTCATCTTATCAAAAATATGCTGTAGATTATAATAAAGACGGAAAAGTGAATATTTGGGAAACAGAAGCAGATGTATTTGCCTCTATCGCCAATTTTTTAAAAGAATCAGGCTGGCGTGAATTAGAAGATTGGGGTGTAGAAGTTAATCTTCCTCGAAACTTCGATTGGAAATTGAATACATCAGCTTACGAATTACGTTTTGTACAATGGCGTTATATCGGTGTAAAGAATGCAAATGGTCAGTCTTTCAAGCAACCGCAGCGGTTGGCCAGTATTTTTATCCCAGCTGGTCGTTTTGGCCCCGTATTTCTTGTTACTCATAATTTTCATGTGATAAATAAATACAACAAATCTTTGAGTTATTCCTTGGGGGTTGCTCAGTTAAGCCAGTTATTAGCAGGTGGGGAAAGCATTCGAATTGCTTGGCCAAGAAGTGACGAAGCTTTAAGTAGTGAGCAAATAAAGGAAATCCAAAGACGATTGAATGAGTTTAATCATAATTCAGGTGAAGTAGATGGCAAAGTGGGCTCTAAAACACGCGAAGCAGCAAGAACATGGCAAATAGAAAATGGCTTTGCAGGGGATGGTTACGTCGGTATTGATTTGTTGAAAAAACTACAAAGTCAAAATAAATAATCTGAAAAGATAGTCAAAGTCATCAGAAGAAATTGACTAGAGATAAACCCCTAGAGTCTTATAAATCAGTTTTTTTAATTATATTTGTAGTTTATTTTCGTCTACAGACGATAATTTCTAGGCAAAAAAATGCAGCTCTATTGAGCTGCAAAAATACCACCAAAGGAGGATGGAGGATATTCAATCTCTCGACTGAATATAGCTATATGGTAATATTCTTATATTCTAATGTCGATTATTCTTTAGTATTTTTTTTAGATTACAGCTGATGTTTTAAATAGCGTGCTTTCTAGCGCGTGCAATATAGGTTTCACGTATTCTTTTAACAATATTTTCAGGTCTTCCGCTTCCAATTTGATGTTTATCTATTGAAACTACAGGGCAAACCAAAGAAGCTGAGCCAGTCATAAATGCCTCCTTAGCATTTTTTGCTTCTTCAATGCTAAAGGGTCTTTCTTCCACCTGTAAATTTAAATCCTTCGCCACTGTTAGAATCGCTTCACGGGTAATACCATGTAATATCTGATTAGAAAGGTGTCGTGTCACGATGATATTTTCGTGGGTGATAATGTAGGCATTGCTTGAAGTTGCCTCGTTGACTAATCCATCCGTTACAAACCAAGCATCATCCGCGCCTTTACGTTTCGCTTCCATTTTAGCCATAGACTGTGAAAGTAATTGGGTCGACTTTATATCT
>JALSLX010000156.1 GCA_026988095.1 Thiotrichaceae bacterium | reverse complement strand
AACCGATAAAAATATTTCATACAGCTCATTTTCATCAATATCACTATTTGTGATAAGTGTGACCTTACCCTTAACCCGAGGGTCAACTACAAAATTCTTACCTGTGATACGAGAGACAGTCTCAATTAATGTTGAGATTGTCGCATCACGGAGATTAATTTGCGCCGACTCTTTGGCTAGCACAGCTGCACTAGAAAAAATTGCCACAGATGTAAGTAAACCTGCCAAAGCGGTTTTTGCTATTATTCTTTGACATTTATTTAACAAACAAGGTACGTTCAGAAAGCCCATTTCTTTACTCTTCTCTATCATTTTTAACGTAATTTCAGTAACTTGAAAAATCTATTATTATATATTCAAGTTTAATTTAACCCCTAAGTGACCCAAAATATTATGCAATATTCTAGATCGCGACGATTCTAGCACTTTTAGATGTTTATCGCTAAATCTTTGATTCAATATAACACCCAAAAAAACTACTAGCCTTTAAAAGGCTATTATAAATTGACTAATGTTTAGGCTTGTTGGCCAAATATATCGACAGACAATGCCTCATACTTGAAAACTTAGCGTTGCAAGAATTTATGAAGCTGATTCAGTCTTTTCCCTTAAGGAGAAACTGATTTAAGTCGATTATAATTCAGCGCAGAAAAATTTGTCGCTATTTTTCACGAAGTGAGACGTAATAGTCATTTTATTGCGCCGATCTTCGTGGAAAATATCGGCAGATTTGGCAAGCTGAAAACAATTGGACTTGATCAGTTTCTCCTTAAATAACACCATCTGCTTGCTGATCAGCAAAATACGAAGATCTCACCATCGGCCCACTTGCAACGTGTGAGAATCCCATTTCGTAACCTATAACTTCCAATTCTTTAAATTCATCTGGTGTTACAAATCTTTCTACGGGCAGATGATCTAAGCTTGGCTGTAAATACTGCCCTAGTGTAAGCATTTCACAACCATGATTGCGTAAATCCTGCATAACAACTTTAACTTCACTTATCTCCTCACCCAAACCCAGCATCAAACCTGATTTTGTAGGAACATTGGGATGCATTTCTTTAAAGCGCTGCAATAAATCCAGCGACCATTGATAGTCTGAACCGGGGCGAGATTGCTTATATAAACGCGGCACTGTTTCAAGATTATGGTTGAACACATCAGGTGGAGCTTGCTCCATAAGCTTAAGCGCAATATCCATCCGGCCACGAAAATCTGGCGTGAGGATCTCAATACGAATCTCAGGGTTTGATTTACGTACAGCTTGTATGCAATCAACAAAATGCTGGGCACCACCGTCACGCAAGTCATCACGATCTACAGAGGTAATTACCACATATTTTAGTGCCATCGCCTGAATGGTTTCTGCAAGACTCGCAGGCTCGTTCTCATCCAATGGATTTGGACGACCATGTCCCACATCACAAAACGGACAACGACGTGTGCAAATATCACCCATAATCATAAATGTAGCCGTGCCTTTAGTGAAACACTCACCCAGATTAGGGCAGGCGGCTTCTTCACAAACGGTTACAAGCTTTTGATTACGAAGTACTTCTTTTAAACGTTTTACCTCAGGAGTAGTCGGTGCTTTGGCACGAATCCACGAAGGCTTACGTTTAATTTTAGTACTCGGAACTACTTTTATAGGGATACGAGCAACTTTTTCTGCACCTCGAAGTTTTACACCCTGCTCTGCTTTCTTTACACTCATGTTTTAACAATCCAATTAATGTACGTGAAGTATAGTTGAGATGACAAACCATTACCAAAATACTGAATTTTATCAGGTCACTTTTTATGTTCCCGAAAAACACTGTGAAAGTGTCAAACAAGCCATGTTCGATGCTGGCGCAGGCGGATTCGATAATTATCAAGAATGTTCTTGGCAAACTATGGGTCAAGGTCAATTTAAGCCTATAGAAGGAAGCCAGCCATTTTTGGGTAAGAAGGATAAACTTGAAAAAGTTTTAGAATACAAAGTAGAAATGCTGTGTCACAAAAACAATATAAAACCCGTTATTCGGGCATTAAAAAGCAGCCACCCCTATGAGGTGCCTGCTTTTTCGATCATAGAATTAATTTCTATTTAATATCCATTCATTCGGTCAACTCGTGCGCAATCTGCTTTTTCGTCATACTTTACGCGACGTTTAAAGTTTTTAGCTTTTGATGATTTTGCAATGCGGACGCTCTTTCTAATGATTCTCTTCTTTGCTGGTACATATTTTGCTTTCTTGACTGGCGCTACGATACTTGGGCAATTTGTACGCAAATAATAAGCATTACCACGTTTAGCGACATACTGGTCATATTGTGCCCAGCTTTTAAAACCACCCTGTACCGCTTTAGTTGGTGAACCACACATATTCATATGATCCACTTCTGGCCAAGCATAAGCAGGAAAAGTCACCATACTACCTAAAGTTAAGACCAGTCCTAATATCCATTTTTTCATTGAAAATAAATTCATAACGTTTAACTCTCCATACTTAAAATTGCGATATACTCTAACAATACTGATAATAGCTTATTATTTATTAGTATATTTTACTAAAATACTGTTTTGCTTAATATTTAACCGACAAAAACATTGCTTAATTTAGGAATTACCATGTCAAATTCACCCCAAGAAAGCACTAAACCTACCAACACTACCCATTTTGGCTATGAGCAAGTAGCCACAGAAGAAAAACAAGGCAAAGTGGCTGAAGTTTTCCATTCCGTTGCAGATAAATACGATGTAATGAATGATTTAATGTCAGCAGGTGTACATCGCTTATGGAAACGTTACACCATTGAAACATCAGGTGCTAAAAAAGGTGACACTATTCTTGATTTGGCAGGTGGTACAGGTGATTTAGCGATCAAATTTACACGTATTGTTGGACCAATAGGCAAAGTTACACTTTCTGACATAAACCCATCCATGTTAGAAAACGGGCGTAAGCGCTTAACCGATATGGGTATCGCGGGTAATATTGAATATATTGAAGCCAATGCAGAAGATTTACCCTTTGAAGACAATACCTACAATATCACTACCATGGCTTTTGGCTTACGCAATGTAACGGATAAAGATTCTGCTTTGCGTTCAATTTACCGCTGTTTAAAACCTGGCGGAAAATTGATGGTTTTAGAATTTTCAAAACCTATTGTTCCTGGATTAAACACTATTTACGATGCTTATTCATTCAAGCTTTTGCCTCTTATTGGCAAGATTGTTGCCAATGATGAAGAAAGTTACCGATATTTAGCAGAATCCATCCGTATGCACCCTGATCAAGAGACTTTGAAGGGTATGTTTGAAGATGCGGGCTTTGAAAATTGTAGCTACCACAATATGACAGGTGGAATCGTTGCCCTGCACGTTGGTTATAAATTCTAATTTAGGTTTAATCAAATTGTGAAAATTCCAATACCCTTTTTATCTGCTGTAGAAACAGCCATTAATGCATGGCTAAAGCTCGATGATGAGAGCTTACCTCGCTTTGCTGAATTAGAGGGTAAGATCATTCGTTTGCACATTATTGGGCTAGACTTTAATCTTTACTTCTTCCCCAGTGCTTCAGGTATTCAAGTCTTAGGTCATTACCCTAGCGAAGATGACGGTGGTGTGGTTGATGCAACTATCCATGGCTCACCCATGGCACTGATTCGCCTCGGCACATCCAACAATGCAGGGGAAACCCTGCTAAAAAGTGATGTTGAAATTGATGGAGATATGCGTGTCGCTGAATCTTTCTCTGACATTCTAAAAAATGTAGATATTGACTGGGAAGAACTCTTATCAAAACTAGTCGGCGACATAATTGCACATCAAACAGGACAAGTTGCCCGTGGAGCCACCAGTTGGTTTACAGAAACAATTGAAGCTATGAAGCTAAATACTGGCGAATATATAAATGAAGAATCCAAACTCAGTCCAGCTGATGCCGAAGTTCGTCATCACATGGAACGAGTTGATAATGTGCGTATGGATGTTGACCGCTTAGAAGCTCGTATTAATCTGTTATTCTCCAATGCAGATTCAAATCAGGAAAAACCAGAATAATAATGAATATCTTTTCCCAAGCTTATCGACTTTTTGTAATCAACCGCGTCCTGATTCGCCACAACCTAGATGAACTCATTTACGCAATCCCCGCATTTAGGCCATTACGTTTTGTTTATCACCTCTCGCCTTGGAACTGGGGCAATAAAAAAGAGAATCGCGCACCTAACGCAGTGCGTATTCGCAGAGCGCTTGAAGACCTTGGGCCAGTATTTGTTAAATTTGGACAAATATTATCAACTAGGCGCGATATGTTGCCCGATGATCTAGCCAATGAACTGGCTAAACTTCAAGATAATGTACCGCCTTTTGCAGGCCATGAAGCCCGTGACATCATAGAAAATTCACTAGGAAAACCTGTCGGTGAATTATTCAAAAGCTTTGATGAAAAACCACTCGCATCCGCGTCAATCGCTCAAGTTCATACCGCTACATTAAATGATGGTCGAGAAGCAATAGTCAAAGTTGTTCGCCCAGGCATAGAAAACACCATCCGCCACGATATAGATCTGATGCTATTTATCGCCCGCATGGTAGAACGCTTCAGTACCATTGGTAAACGTTTACGACCAATAGAAGTGGTTGAAGATTATGAAAAAGTAATCTTTGATGAACTAGATTTAGGGCGAGAAGCGGCCAATGCTAGCCAACTACGACGCAATCATGAAGGCTCTCCTGACTTATATGTGCCAGAAGTATACTGGGGTCACTGCACACCCGAAGTCATGGTGATGGAACGTATTTACGGCATTCCCGTCGGTAAAACACAAACATTACGTGACCATAATATAAACATGAAAGTATTGGGTGAGCGCGGGGTAGAAATATTCTTCACCCAAGTGTTTAAACATAACTTTTTTCATGCCGATATGCACCCTGGTAATATTTTTATCGATGAAAGCAACCCTGACAACCCAAAATATATCGCGGTAGATTTTGGCATTATGGGAACACTAGAGCCACAAGATCAACGCTATTTAGCCGAGAATTTACACGCCTTTTTTAATCGCGATTATAAACGCGTAGCCGAGGCACATATCGAATCAGGCTGGGTACCCGCAGAAACAAAGGCCAGTGAATTTGAAGCCGCTATTCGTACCGTTTGTGAGCCAATCTTTCAATTACCCATCAAAGAAATCTCCTACGGAAAGCTACTTTTGCGTCTATTTCAGACGGCACAACGCTTTAATATGGAAGTACAACCACAATTAGTTTTACTACAAAAAACCTTATTAAATATCGAAGGCATGGGACGAGAACTTTATCCAGATTTGGACTTATGGGTAACAGCAAAGCCATTCCTACAGCGATGGATGGACGAACAAGCAGGTATACGTTCGCTATTTAACAACGCCAAAACAAATCTACCAAAGTTTATCGAACAGCTTCCGCATATGCCCGTGATGATCAACGATGTGATCAAACAAATGCACGATAATCAACTCAATATGCAAATGGAATCCAAACAGCTAGAGCAAATTCGTAAAGAAATTAAAGATGCCAACCGACGCACCGTTTTAACCTTAAGTGGTAGTGCTTTGCTAATAACAGCAGTTTTATCTAATTCATCACTCAATACTGCGCAGTTATCCACTCTTGTAAGTACATCACTTTTATCGTGGGGTGCTGGAATTGCTGGTATTGCATTATTAATTTATGGTTTATTTAAGCGATAATTTTTAATATTGTGCTAGTCTTAAAAGACATCTAATCATCTCAAAACTATGGAAAGACAGCCATTAACCCAACAAATATTACCACTGCTAACAAACACACCAAACTACTTGAAAAAGTAGAGCTATTTTCTGGGCTATCTACACCTTCCCTAATAGAAATATCCAGTTTAATGAAAGAGTTAAGCTTTAAGAAAAATACTGCCGTAATTAACCAAGGCGATCAATCTCGAAGCTTGTTTATTATTACCTCTGGTAGAATGAAAATATTTGCCAATGATGAAGAAGGCAGTCAAACAATTTTTACCTTCTTAGAGACTGGTAGTTTTTTTGGTGAACTCAGTCTATT
>JALSLX010000155.1 GCA_026988095.1 Thiotrichaceae bacterium | reverse complement strand
TATTTTTCACAAATTAAAGCATTAATACACTTTTTAAATTGACATTTATCAAAATTACGGTAATAAATGTATAGAAAGTTACAACTCAGTGTATTCTGATATGTACTTAATAATATTTTGAGATTTTTGTAATAACAATAATAATTTACTCATCACTAGGAGATTAGATATGGCAGTAGCTCAGCAAGATATACTTCATGAAGAAGAAGAGTTTGATTATTCTCAGAAAATTGAAATTCGTAAGCTCGATAGTAGTGCTCCAATGCGTTGGTTAAGCAAAGGTATTGCTGACTTTAAAGTTTCTCCACTATTGAGTTTAAGTTACGGTATTTTATATGCAGCAGTTGGCTTGATACTAATATGGCTAACCTACCAGAATCCAATGTATACATTTGGAATGGTAACAATCTTTTACCTATTGGGTCCTGTGATTGCAGTTGGTCTTTATTGTATAAGTCGACATATTGAAGCGGGTGTAAAGCCAAGCTTTACTGAAGGTTGTCGTGCAATGTGTTACAACCCGATTGGTATTATAGGTTTCTCCTTTGTGATTGGAATGTTAGTAATTTTCTGGCTTCTAATATCAGGCACATTATTTGCCGTTCACTTTGGTTCGTTAAATATTCATGATACCTTCTTCAAGACATTTTTAGGTAATGCCGAAAGCCTACAGTTTACAGCGTTATTGGCACTAATAGGCTTAGTTTTTGCTATAGTCAGTTTTATGCTTAGTGCTATTTCTATCCCTTTAATGACTCACCGAAAAGCGGATGTAGTAACGGCAATGATAACAAGCGTAAGGGCAGTAAAAAAGAACCCTGTTGTGATGTTCACATGGGCTTTTGCTATTGTTGCATTGATTGGTCTTGGCTTTGCTTTCGCTTTTGTTGGTGTTGCAATCACATTACCAATCGTTGGTCATGCGAGTTGGCATGCATACAGAGAGTTAGTTGTTGATGATAGGGTTATGACTGCTGATGATTGTGATCTACCTGTTTTTCCATACAAAAGAGCAAAACTAAAGTAGATTATTAATTTTACATTACTACACATAAAAAACCCCAAGATTATTCTAAATAACCTTGGGGTTTTTTATGTGTAGTAATGGATTGTATAATGTACAATTTAGAAAAATATTTTTTTAAAGGTCACCTAGAGTCAGGTAAACATTAATGAAAATCATACTACCGTTAGCAATTATTGCCTTTGTACTAGGAATAAGCTTAGGCCTAGCTTATTTTGATAAGAGTGATAGTGGTCAGAATACATCCCAGATGCAATACCCGAAAGGAGGGGATTTCACTCTACATAGCGGTGATAAAGATATTAGCCTTTCTGACTTTGATAACAAAATTCGTTTTATATTCTTTGGCTATACATCGTGCCCTGATATTTGCCCAACGGCATTGTCATTTATAAGCGCATCATTAAAGCAACTAATACCAGAAGAGCTCGAACAAGTTCAAGTATTCTTTATTAGTGTAGACCCTGATCGTGATACACCTCAAAAGTTAGCTGATTATACTAAATATTTTCATCCCAAAATTATAGGCATCACTGGTACAAAGGATGAGATTGATCAGGTAGTCAAACAATACGGTGCGGTATACCGTAAAGTGGAAAGCGATTCGGCGATGGGTTACTTAGTTGATCATTCAGCATCAGTTTATGTCATTGGTAAAAAAGGTAAAATTGTTGATATGTTGCCACATGGCTTGCCTGTTGAGGCTATTACAAAAACGATTCGTGATTTAATGTAACGTTTTTAATGATTTTTTAAATTTTTCAGTTCATAAATAATATTATATTGATACTCTCGTAGAGAATATGACAAGCATAGGTGTTTCAACTTACAAAACGTCGAAAAACAGGGGGGGTGGTATAAAAAACATCTAAAAGATGTATTTTTACAGGCCACCCCCCCTGTTTTTCGACGTTTTGTACTGTATTATTCCCTGCGAATAATTCAGAAGTTATAAAGAAGTGTCACAATCATGGAACTCAATCCTATATATACCCAAATTAAAGACTTACAACAGCGCACCGAAGCGTTGAGGGGGTATCTTTGACTATGAAAGCAATAAAGAACTTTTAGAAGAAACCGTTAGAGAGCTAGAAGATCCCGAAGTTTGGAATGATCCAGAAAAAGCCACACGCTTAGGCAAAGAGCGCACAAAGCTGGAGCGCATTGTGCTGGTTGTGGATAATGTTACTTCGCAGCTTGATGATGCCAAAGACTTGCTCGAAATGGCAGAAATGGAGGATGATCAAGACACGGTTGATGTAGTCATCGAAGATGTTGCGAGTGCAGCTAATGGCGTGGAAAAATTAGAATTCACGCGAATGTTCTCGGGTGAAACAGATCATTGTAACGCCTTCTTAGATATTCAATCAGGTTCAGGCGGAACAGAAGCGCAGGACTGGGCTGAAATGGTTTTGCGAATGTATCTTCGTTGGGGTGAAGCTAAAGGTTTTAACGTTGAATTAATGGAAGCCAGTGCTGGCGATGTCGCTGGCATTAAAGGCGCAACTATCCACTTTGTAGGCGAGTATGCTTTTGGATGGCTACGCACAGAAATTGGTGTACACCGTTTAGTGCGTAAATCACCTTTTGATTCTGGTGGAAGACGCCATACTTCATTTTGTGCCGTGTTTGTTTCACCAGAAATTGATGATGATATCGTCATTGAGATTGATCCATCGGATGTTCGTGTCGATGTTTACCGTGCATCAGGCGCAGGTGGTCAGCACGTTAACAAAACAGAATCTGCAGTACGTTTAACGCATCTGCCCACTAACACTGTGGTGCAATGTCAGAATGGACGTTCACAACATCAGAACAAAGCAACGGCAATGAAGCAGTTAAAAGCTAAATTGTATGAGCTTGAAATGCAGTCGAGAAATGCAGAAAATAAAGAGTTAGAAGATGGTAAATCGGATATAGGCTGGGGCAGTCAAATCCGATCATACGTTTTAGATGCCTCGCGTATTAAAGACTTACGCACAGGTGTTGAAACAGGAAACACACAGGCGGTACTTGATGGCGCGCTTGATCAATTTATAACAGCCAGTTTAAAATCTGGACTTTAAAGATTAAAAGAATTTTTGCCACGGAAGGACACGGAAAAGACAAAAGAACATAATGAAGTTTAAGATACCCTCTATTAGTAAGTTTTACGGGTTTTTAGTCTTTTCTTCCGTGTCCTTCCGCGTGTTTCCGTGGCAAAAAAACAAGAGAGCAGAGAATGAGTGAAGAGAACCAAAACGAAGCACAAGACGAAAATCAACTAATCGCCTTACGCCGTGAAAAACTCGGTGAAATGCGCAATGCCGGTGTGGCATTTCCAAATACATTTAAACGCGAGTTTTATGCAGAAGACTTACAAAAAGAGTATTTAGATAATGAGAAACCTTGGTTTGAAGAAAATGAGGTGCGTGTTTCGGTTGCTGGTCGCATCATGTTAAAACGCGTTATGGGTAAGGCGAGCTTTATTACTATCTCTGATATGTCGGGTCGCATCCAGATTTACGTGCAAAAAAATATGCTGGGCGATGAGCTTTATGATTCTTTCAAAGGCTGGGATATTGGCGACATCGTTGGGGTTGAAGGCGCGCTTTTCAAAACAAATAAAGGTGAGTTATCGGTAAAAGCAGATAAGCTACAACTGCTTACAAAATCACTGCGTCCACTACCCGAAAAATTTCACGGTTTAAGTGATCAAGAGCAAAAATACCGTCAGCGCTATCTTGATCTAATTATGAGTGAAGATACGCGCAAGACCTTTAAAATGCGCTCAAAAGTCATTAGCTATATTCGTAACTATTTTGAATCTAGAGACTTTATGGAAGTAGAAACTCCTATGTTACAGGTGATCCCTGGTGGTGCAACGGCTCGCCCTTTTGAAACGCATCACAACGCGCTAGATATTGATATGTATATGCGTATCGCGCCAGAGCTTTACTTAAAGCGTTTGGTTGTGGGTGGTTTTGAACGTGTCTTTGAGATTAACCGCAATTTTCGTAATGAAGGCTTATCAACACGTCATAACCCAGAGTTCACTATGATCGAATTTTATCAAGCCTATGCGACTTTTCATGACTTAATGGATATAACCGAAGAGTTATTGCGTGGTTTGGCCGTTGAAGTGGT
>JALSLX010000154.1 GCA_026988095.1 Thiotrichaceae bacterium | reverse complement strand
GGGGGGGTGGGTTATAGAAAATACTATCATTTAGTCATCTAACATAGCTTGTAAGTTGGTAATATACGATTCCGCAGTTTCTTGCATCTGCTCTGGCGTGGTTACTTGCCTATCTGCCCATTCAACGTGCTCTTCGGGTAACTCTTCTAAGAATCTACTGGGTTCACAACTGGTCTTTTCGCCATATTGCATACGAGATTTTGCAAAGGTGATGGTTAGATAGCGTCGCGCACGAGTGATGCCTACATATGCTAGTCGGCGTTCTTCTTCGACAGCATCATCTTCTACCGAATTTGCATGAGGTAGCGTTCCTTCTTCTGCACCAATAATAAATACGTAAGGAAACTCCAAACCTTTTGCTGTGTGCATTGTCATTAGGCTGATGGCGTTTTCTTCTTCCTCTTCTTTGTTGCGCTCCAATAAATCCATCAAACACATATGGGCGATAATTTCTGCCAGTGTTTCTTTGCCTTCGCCATCATCATAAATACGACGTGTCCAATCAATAATTTCATTCACATTGCTCATACGCATTTCAGCTTGTTTAGGGGATGCGCTGGTGTTTAGCAGCCAATCTTCGTAGGCAAGCTCGGTTACGATACGTTCGACTAATACATGAGGCGCGACTTCATTGCTGGCTTGCATGAGGTCTTTTATCCAGTGGATAAAGTTCTCTACTCGCGCTACGGCTTTTTGTGAAACACGCTGTGCAAAGCCCATTTCTTGGCTGGCGGCAAACATACTGATGTGGCGCTCATTGGCGTAGTTGCCGAGTTTTTCTAAGGTGCTGGCACCAATTGAGCGCTTTGGCGTATTAATAACACGCAAGAAGGCGGCATCATCGGATGTATTACAAATCAAACGTAGATAAGACAAGATGTCTTTAACTTCAGCGCGCTCAAAAAACGATGTTCCACCGCTGATTTTGTAAGCAATATTATTACTGCGTAAGTAACGCTCAAATAAACGACTTTGGTGATTACTGCGATAAAGAATCGCCATGTCTTGATATTTGGCTTTATCACGAAAGTTGAATTTCATAATTTCACCAATGACGGTTTCAACCTCGTGTTCAGCAGTTCGGCATGGGATTATTCTTATTTTTTCACCTTCGCCCAAGGCACTCCATAGTTTCTTTTCAAAGAGATGAGGGTTGTTAGAAATAAGCTGGTTGGCGCTCTCTAAAATACGCGAGGTTGAACGATAATTTTGCTCAAGCTTTACCATTTTTAAGTTGGGGTAGTCTTCTTGTAGTTGTGCGATGTTTTCTGGTTTTGCCCCGCGCCACGCATAGATGGATTGATCATCATCACCCACCACGGTAAGTTGTTTGCGCACGCCTGCTAAAAGTTTGACCATTTCATATTGGCAAGTGTTGGTATCTTGATACTCATCGACTAACAAATAGCGTAATTTATTCTGCCATTTTTTTAAAATTTCTGGCTGTTCTTTGAATAGCTTTAATGGCAAAACAATCAAGTCATCAAAATCAATCGCGTTATAGGCTTTTAGTTGGCGTTGATAAACGCGGTACATTTTTGCCGCTTTAACTTCGTGTGGCGTGGTGGCTATTTCAAAGGCTTTTTCGGGTGAGATAAAGTCATTTTTCCAGCGCGAAATTATCCAACGCGCATCTTCATTTTTATCATTATCGTCTTCTTCGTTAGCATCACTAAAGGTGATTTCTTTTAGAATTGTGCTGCTGTCTTGCGAGTCAAAAATAGTAAATCCAGCTTTATAGCCAAGTGCTTTATACTCTTGGCGAATGACATTTAAACCAAGAGTGTGAAAGGTTGATACCGTTAAACCTTTGGCCTCCTCTGTACTGAGTAATTCACTTACGCGAGCCTTCATTTCACGCGATGCTTTGTTGGTAAAGGTGATGGCAGCAATGTTTTTTGCCTCAACCCCGGCATTACGAATTAACCAAGCTACTTTTTGGGTGATTACACGTGTTTTTCCACTACCAGCACCAGCCAATACTAGAAGGGGGCTGCCCATGTGTTCGACGGCGGCTTGTTGTTGTGGGTTTAGTTGGCTAGACATTACGCTTGTTTTACTTCTAATAGGATTGGGAGTGTATCTTACAGAATAATGTATACAAAAGTGGCAAAAAAGGGGGGGGTGGGTTTTAATAATAGTATGTTTAAGATCAAAAATGGCCTATTAGCACCCGCTCGCATTGTAAAGTCTCCCAATTATGATGATCGTGGTGATGAAGATGATATATCACTGATTGTTATTCACAATATCAGTTTGCCACCGAACGAATTTGGCGGCAAAGGTATCGAACAGCTTTTCACCAATACGCTAGATAAAACAGAGCATCCTTTTTATGACGAGATTCATGAGCTTCGAGTGTCTAGTCATTTATTGATTCGACGTGATGGTGAGGTCGTGCAGTTTGTGCCATTTCATAAACGCGCATGGCATGCGGGCGTTTCACAATATCTAGGGCGTGATGTTTGTAATGACTTTTCTATCGGTATTGAAATGGAAGGAACAGATTTTGAGCCTTTTGAAGAGATACAATATAAAACTCTCAATGATGTGATTTTTGCACTATTAAAAGACTATTCGACACTCAACTCAAGTGCAATTACAGGGCATGAGAATATCGCCCCTGAAAGAAAAACAGATCCTGGCCCATATTTTAATTGGGATAAGCTAAGCTTAATGTTAAAGGCAAAGCTACCAGCGAGGTGTGAAAAATGAATACAACAACCGTTATCGACTTGCTAAGACATGGTGAGCCAGAAGGTGGGCGCATGTATCGCGGTGGAGGTGTTGATCACGCCTTGAGTGAGGCAGGTTGGGAGCATATGCACGCAAGTGTTGAAAGACGCTCTGAAAATGATGAGGATGATTGGTCTGCAATTATTTCGTCGCCAATGTTACGTTGTAAAGAATTTGCTACACATTTAGCAGATGAAAAAAATATCCCTATTCAAGTTGTCGAAAATCTTCGCGAAGCAGGTTACGGTAATTGGGAAGGGAGAACTACCGAAGAAATATTGGAGGAGCACGAAGACGATTATTGGGAGTTTTTTGTCGATCCCGTTAATCGTCGTCCAGAAAATGCTGAGCCGTTAGAGTTTTTTACGCCTCGTATTAACGAAGTATTTGGGAAAGTGCTAACGCAATATCAAGGACAACACGTGTTGTTGGTTTCTCACCTTGCTGTCACCCGTGCAATAATTGGTATCGTTTTAGGAATGCCATTAGCCAGTCAGCAATTGATTGATATGCCCTTTGCGGGAATGATACGTATTATTAATGATCGCAAAGGACTTAGGCTTTTACTCCTGTAATATTATTAAAGCATTACAAAGCTATTAATCTGATCCAAAATATTTCTTGAGCAAGGTTGCGTAAGTTCCATCTTCATAGAGGCCGATGAGAATTTGGTCTACTTTTTCTTTTAAGGTGCTGTTTTGTGGAAAAAGGATGCCGTATTTCTCGGGCTTAAATACTCCTCCTGCCAAAACAACCTTACCCGCTCCACCGTGGCTGGCATAGTATTGAAGGATAGGAGCATCTTGTACAACGGCATCTAATTTACCCGTTTCTAAGTCATTTAAAAGTGTCGATAGATTTTTATATTCTTTTTCAACGGCCACACCATTTTTAGCTAAAAAATTTCTGGCAATGGGGCCTTCTGAAATACCTACGCGCTTTCCTTTTAAATCTTGATAAGAGTTGATGCTTGTTTTTAATTCTGAAACGGTTAGTGCCGTTGTGATTTTTGCTGTCAAAGTAGAGATGAAAAACAAGCTTGCTGTAATCCAAAGCATGGCGAGTAAGCGAGAGGAGATTTTATGCGGCACCTCTTTTTCAAAACCGCCCATGGTCATTACAATAAATGCCCACCAAAAAGCGTCCCAAATTCCGCCTAAATAGTCATCTCGAAAGTAGTCATGGCGTGGATCTTCAATACCCTGTTCTAAAAACCAAAGTATATGCGCAATAATGAGTAAGACGCCAATGGCGAAGAGGATAAATAAAAGTATCCCAGAATCCCAAATTATCTGCAGGTAAAATATTTTATTTTCTTTTTTTGATATCAATATTTGTAAGCCAGAATCATAAATGGGTTGAGAATAGTCCATGATCGCTTCACGCTTTGAGGTGATAGAGATATTGCTGATAGATGCGTGTACTTTTCCTGCTTGAGTTGCATTTGTCATATCCGAAAAAGTAGCAAATTCTTTAAAGTGGGTTTTCTTATTTAGTTTATTAGAGATTTCATTCCAAAGTTCAATAGAAAAGCCACCGATGTTTTCTTCCTTATCCTTCATCATAAATGGAGGACGCTCAACAGTGCCGATGGTGAGTTCTGGCTCTGCGGCATGGCTGATGCTAAAGGTTAAAGTGAATAAGAGTGTAATAAATGCGAATAGGGTATTTAGTATTTTGCTCATAATCATATTGTATCAGGGAAAAAATACGACCGTTCATCCTGTGTAAATCTGCTATGAATTATGCTTGCTGTGAGTGATGATGAGCCGATTAAACGGAACACGAAGGGGGATAATAATGAAAAATAATAAATTCTTAAGCAAACAAACAGGTGGAATCAGCAAGCTGATGCTGATAATGATAGTTGCAGGAGTTGGCTATGGCGCTTACTTTGCAAATAAAAAAGGTTTAATAAAGCCTGATTCAATTTCATCAATTGCAAACTCAATGAAAACAAGTATTAGCAAAACGTTTACAGACGAATTTACTGGTTATGGTGTCCAGCTAATGGCGACCACCGAGTTCGAACAAGCAAAAAATGTGATGAATGATTTCTCACGAGATGGCTATTCGGCCTTTGTAATGGAAAGCAATGCAAAAGGTCGTTCAATTTACAAGGTAAGACTCGGACCTTATGCATATAAACCAGAAGCGGTTGCAGTGCAGGATAAAGTAATTCGGCGCTATCCTAATAACCCTTATGTGAAATCCAGCCTCGTAATTTATAAGCCAAATTAGGCTAAGCCTGGTAAAAGCTTTAGCAATCCCTGTGCAATCATCTGCACACCGATAGATGCCAGTATTAATCCCATAATTCGGGTGGCAATATTTAAGCCTGTAACCCCGAGTGCTTTACCAATTGGTTTTGCTAAATGCAATGAAATCAACGCGACTAATGCAACAGCAACAATGCTTGCGCCAAGCATAAATTGACTTTGTAATGTACTTGCCTGATGTCCATGAATTATCGCAAGGCTGATTGCGCCAGGGCCTGCCATAAGTGGAATCGCTAAGGGTACAACAGCAACATTCTCTTTTTCTTCTGCAGATTCTGCTTCACTAGGGCTTTGTCTAATACGGCTTTGTTTAGCATGTAACATGGAAATTGCCATTAACAGAACAAGAATACCTCCGCCGACTCTAAATGATGGTAAGCCAATACCAAAGAAACCAAGTATTGCTTCACCGGCAAAGGCCGCTAGCAGCAAAATTATCCCTACTGAAAAAGCACTCATATGGGCAGTATGCTTGCGCTCTTTTTCTGAATTCCCTGATGTTAATGCTAAAAATATTGGGACGACACCGATAGGATTAACAATGGCGATTAAGGCTACAAAGGACTTTAGAAAACTTGAAAAATCAAATTCCATTAATTCATTCCTTTAACGGTAATTTCTGTTTTTACTGAGTTTGCTAGAAAGCATTGTTGGTGAGCAAGGTGATGCATTTTTTTTATTTCTTCCTTGCTAGGTTGTTTGTTTGAAAAAATAATTTTTGGGTCTAAGGTTATTTTTGTCATTACTAGTTGGTCTTGTGAATTTTCTTCAAGTATACCGATAGCATTGTCATCATAACTATCAATCAGTAATTTCTTTTTAGCCGCAATACTCAGAAAAAATAACATATGACAACTGGAGAGTGAGGCAATAAAGGCTTCTTCAGGGTCTACATTCTCTTCAACAGAATAAGGTAATGGTACAATATGAGGAGAAGGAGATGCAGGAATTTCGCAACCACCATCAAAGATCCAAGTATGCGCTCGGCTGTATTTATTATCCGTAAATGCTTGTTTTCCTCGCTTCCAGATTACGTTTGCAGTGTATATAGACAATTTAAATCCTCAATAGACATCTAAAAAAATGATTTATGCGTAGACTATAGTTGAATAATTAAATTTTCAGGAATACTTATGTTTAAAAAAACCTTTTTTTTATCACTATTACTCTTAATTA
>JALSLX010000153.1 GCA_026988095.1 Thiotrichaceae bacterium | reverse complement strand
ACGAAATTTCAAGTTTATCGACCGCACTTTCAATCTTAAGGTTAGCACCAGTGTTGCTATTCTAGAATTTTTCTTAGAACGTATGAAAGATGATTTATATCTACACTTTGAAGTAATACCCGATAATCTACCTGAAAAACTAAAAGAAGCACTCAAACGATTTCCTAAGAATTCTTTACAATTTGAAATAGGCGTACAAACTTTTGACCCCAAAATTCAAGCACTAATAAGTCGAAAACAAAATAATAATAAAACCTGTGAAAACTTACTTTGGTTACGTGAACAGACAGGTGCTCATATACACGCTGATCTTATTTTTGGGTTACCAAGTGATACTTTAGATAATTTCGCAAAAAGTTTTGACCAGTTAATCACACTCAAACCACAAGAAATACAGCTTGGTATTCTAAAGCGTTTGCGTGGCGCACCAATTAATCGTCACACCGACGAATATCAAATGGAATATAGCACTATACCTCCCTACACCATTATAAAAACCAGAGATATCAGCTTTGCCACAATGCAAGCGGTCAATCGTTTTGCACGTTATTGGGATATCATCGCAAACTCAGGGAGATTCCCATATACCGTGCCATTAATCTTAGATATTCAACATCACTCTGCATTTTCACGGTTTATGCAACTATCTAAAGCCTTATATTCCAGTGAAGGTAGCACTTGGAAAATATCATTACCTCGCCTCTATAAGTTACTCTACAACGTATTAACCGATGAATTAAAAATAGATGAGGAGACAGTGAAACAAACACTAGAAAAAGACTTCCAGCAGTCAAAACAAAAAGGCTCATTAACGCTTTTGCTCAATAAACATAAAACACCTCGTATAGGTAGCGCTAACAAACGACAGAAAAACCATTCCTGTTAATTTTATGGCATCTAAAGACCCCAAGATAACCCATCTGGGCAATTGCCTAATTAATAGAGATGTCCTATAGTCCCATAACCTAATTCCGCGCACAAAATATGATAAAGACAAATGCTATGACAAAATTTTCAAAGATAGAAATCACCACAATAGTTGTACTAATCAGTGCTGTGTTCCTACTTACAGGTTGTTTTGGTAATCCGCCGGCAAATACAGGTGGCTTTATTGGGGATGCAAATGCACAAGAGGCACCTAAAGCTATTGCAACAAATGATAAAAACCAAACAGCAACAATGCCGATCGTTATTGAAAAACTCACGCCTCGCCACTCTTATGAGTTAAAAGTTATCAATAGTATGTTGAAACGATACCACTATCGTAAGTTTAAGCTTGATGATGCCTTTTCTGAAAAAATACTTGCACATTTCATCAAACAATTAGACCCTAATAAGCTTTACTTCACACAATCAGACATCAACCAATTTAACAAACATAAATATATGGTCGATGATGACATTGAAGCAGGTGACACAACTTTTTCCGTTAACTTGTTTAAAACTTATCAAAAACGTGTGAAAGAACGCTCAGATTTTGCCGCATCACGAATTAGCCAACCCTTCGATTTTACAAAAGATGATAGCTATATATTTGATAGAAAGGATGTTGCATGGGCAAACGATACCAAAGCTTTGGATGAACTATGGACACAACGTATTAAAAATGAATACATCAGCCAAATTTTATCTGACAAAGAACCTGCTGAAACTATAAAGAAACTAAAAAAACGCTACCTTAGTATTGCAAAACGTACCTCTCAAATAAAAAGTAACGAGCTATTCCAAAGTATTGCAAATGCCTATGCTAGTGCTATTGAACCACATACCTCGTATCTTTCACCACGATCTTCTGAACAATTTGATATCAATATGAGCTTATCATTAAGTGGAATTGGTGCCGTTTTACGCACCGATGACGAAAACACCAAGATTATTAGTGTCGTACCTGGCGGACCAGCTGATTTAACGGGTAAGATATCTGCTGGAGATATAATTACAGGTGTGGGTCAAGAAGGTAAAGACTCAGTAAAAGATATTGTTGGTTGGCGTTTAAGTGATGTTGTTAATATCATTCGTGGTAAAAAAGGAAGTAAGGTTGTACTTTCAATTCTCCCACATGAAACAGGTTTAGGCGGTAAAACTGAATACGTAAATATTGTTAGAGATAAAATAAAACTAGAACACCAAGCTGCGAGTAAACGTATTATCAACCTTGAGCGCCCTAGCGGAAACGTAAAAGTTGGCGTAATCAAACTCCCTTCTTTTTATATTGATTTTAAGGCACGAAACCGTGGCGATGCAGATTATGCAGGCACAACTCGTGATGTTAAAAAACTATTAATTGAATTAAATGAAGAAGGTATTGATGAGCTAATAATCGATTTACGTGGCAATGGTGGTGGCTCTTTAAGTGAAGTCGTATCGCTCACTGGCTTATTTATTGATACTGGTCCAGTCGTACAAATTAATGATACTACTGGCCGTACAGATATTCTTCGTGACAATGACTCTGGCTCAATATTTAACGGCCCCATGGCAGTCATGATCGATAAAGGAAGCGCATCTGCTTCAGAAATTTTTGCTGGGGCAATTCAAGACTACAAACGTGGTGTAATTATCGGTGAAACTACTTTCGGTAAGGGCACAGTACAAACCGTACTCCCATTAGAATCTTATACGCGCAAGAAATTTGATAAACCATTAGGTGAATTGAAGGTTACGAGTGCCCAGTTCTTCAGAATCAATGGCGATAGCACGCAACATAAAGGAGTAATTCCTGATATTCCATGGGATTTACCTAAGCTTGATGAAGAATTTGGTGAGCGCTCTTATAAAAATGCTTTACCTTGGCGTCGAATTAACATGGCAAAACACCTCAATTTCAGTAAAGCATTTAGCTCTAGCGCCATTGAAAATGCTAAAGAAAAATCACTCTCAAGAATTGCTGAAAACCCAAGATTTATTGCAACTGTAAACCGGCTAAAACTACTGGTTAATGCGGGTAATGAAAAAATGGCTTCACTCAATTTATCTAAACGCAAAGCAAAACGAGAATTGTTTAATAAAGAATTACTGGCTCTTGAAAATCAATTACAAAAAGCAAATGGCAAGCCTTCTTACAAAACCATCAAAGAACTTCGCGATGCGCAAGAAAAAATCAACGATGATATTTTTAATAAAGAAAAGCCTGTTGATGTATTCTTAAAAGAGGCTGCTAATATTTTAGCTGACCTTAGAGCTGCTAAGCTTTACTCTGTGGCTAAGTAAAATCAATAAAAAATATCCTCATATACACTTAATAAGCACGAAAGTTATAAGCAACTTGTCAATATGACAAATATTACTTTCGTGCCAATTTGAGTATCGCCTCCTCTTAGTTATGATTCGCTAGAAACTTTACCTATATTACGTGTTAAGAACATCATTACTGCCAGTATAACTAATAACAACACTGTACCTGCTAGAAGTGCATAATCTTCTAAATTCAACATCGAATACAACATACTGTACAAACCTATCAGCAACACAGTGATTATAAGTGTTTTCCCAAAGTTTCGAATTGCAGCATATGCATAGAGACTTATCATAATAATAATGATGGTGGCAGCCACAATATAGGCATTAAAAAATCCTGCATGCTCAGCCATTGATAGCAAAGTGAGATAAAACATGGACAATGCTAAACCAATCATACCGTATTGCACTACGTGTAATCGCCTACCAATACCTAACTCAAACAATAGGAATGTTATATAAGTTAGAACAAAAAATAGTACACCGTATTTGATAGCTCGAGTAATTTGAGAGTATAAAGACACCGACTCAAATAAATTCACCCCTGCACTAAACTCATTTACATCAAAATTTTGGGTTTCTAATGTCCAAACCTGAGGATAATTTCTTGCCAAATGAGGTACAGACCAGTTTGCTTGAAAGCCCTCAGCACTAACTTCATGCTCATCAGGTAAAACATTCCCTTGAAAGCTCGGGTGTGGCCAGTCAGAGGCTATAGACACATCTGTCGTTTTACCAAATGGAGTAAAGTAAAATCCTTTGCTACCATTGACATTAATCTCTAATGAAAACTGATAAGTTTTCTTTTCCTCATATTTTGTTTGAGGCTCATTTTGTCGTGGATCCTGAGATAAATTAAGCGGTGCATGAAAGCCATTAGCAAATGTCTTTCTGATACGAGTTCCTGGTTCAAAATCCACTTTTTGACTGATGCTCTTTGATCCTTGCCAAACAAGTTGAGAGACTTTGTTTATTGCCTGAGTATCTGAAATTCCAAGTGAAAACCAAGCACGATCCCAGTGAACTTTTTCAATATTATTTGATAAATGAGAAATATTCGGCAATTGGAAACTACCTGATATTTTTAGATCAGCCGTGTAAACCTGTGCCTCATACAAACTACGTTTACGTGTTTTCCCTTGTAAATTAGCATCAATACTTAAGTCTTCTGGCAACACAATTGCCGTTCGCTGCTTATAGTCCGTTTTATTGACCTTGCGTTCATTTCCATCTTTATCTGTTAACACTTTTACGGATATATACTTTTCCGTATAGGGAATTAATAAAGCAGGCCCTTGCAACTTTTGTTGATGCCCCCAAGTACCTGAAATATTATCTAATACATTTCTATATAAATAACTGCGTTCACTCACTATATCACTTACCATGCCCAGCGGTATTGTCATCACACCCACTAAAACAGCGATAATACCAAAGCGAAAAATAAGTGAATCACTTAATCGTTTAAAATCTGACAAGTAGCTTTTAAAGCCACATACCATGTCATTTTTTTGTCCTTCTTCCTCCTCTAATGGCTTTAAGAAACCTATTTTACGCGCCATGAATATGGCAAAAAAGATGACTCCTACAAATATTACCAACATAAATATTATGCCGATAAATCCAAATATAATCCCCATACCTTTCTCCTGTTTATTAAAATTAAACTGAAGAATATCTGGGTGAATTGTATAGATTATGACTAAGGGGTGTTTATTTTACCTAGCTTTTATGCAGGTTTTATGCAGAAGAAACAATGGACATTAAAATAGCAAAAAAATTATATCTCCTCGCTTTTTATCAGATTAAACCGTAAACGCTTTAGCCCAATAGGTTTCACGTTACTTGGGTTCGATGATTAGTGTTTTATTTTTATGTGTTTATTTCGTGATTAACATACAAATCATCGAAAAAGAGGGGGGGTGGTTAATAAAAACATCCCCAAAAGGCTCTTTTGAGTCTTATTTTAAGATAAAACTCAAGGCTTGAGTATGTTCTGCAGCTTTTCGACCCAAATCTGTTAAATATCCACCGTCTTTTTGTGTGATAAGCCCCTTATCATGTAGTTTTTCTGCCGCTGAAATCAATTCTGATGCTGCATCTTGATGAACCTTTATGCCATCCTGTTCATTGCTGAGGTTAAATTGTGAAAGTAGGTTTAATTCGTTAGTTAGATTGTTATTAAAGCTCATATTTTCCTCTTATTGTATATTGGGTTTTCTATCTTTAAGGAATTTCTGGTTGACCTAGTAAAGTTCAACTAGATTACCCATAAATTACTTAAGCTTACTTCATTCTAGACCTAAGTTTAGTACAAATAAAGCGCCTTTCTCGACACTAATATTCTTTATTGTTCCATTCGAGGCTTTTAATATTGATTCAATAATACCCAAGCCTAAACCTGTTCCTCCGGTTTCTCTTCGTGTAGTAAAGAACGGAGTAAAAATTTTATCTTGGTTTGCTTGTGAAACTCCTGTGCCATTATCATGAATACTAATTTCTAACCTACCCTCTTTTTGCTGAGTATTTATCGTGATACTTGTAGCACCATGTTGTAGGCTATTATCAAACATATTTGCCAAAACACTCTCCAAGGCACTATTTGGAATATTAATTTCAAACTCTGCTTTTAAATCCTCATAATCTAATTTCAACAGTGAGTCTGCATACCTCGATTTTAAAATATTCAATGTTTTTAATAGGTTTGTTGACTCTTTTGAGGTAGGTAATGAATCTGCTCTGGCTTGCTCTAACAATCTATTTACCAAATTTTTTAGTCGCTCAGTGTCATCTTGTAAATTTTTTATAAAACGCTGTCGTTGCTCAATGGGCATTTCATCAATATGTTCTTCTAGTAACTCTAGGCTACCCTGCATGGATGTTAAAGGGGTTTTAAACTCATGTGACACGTGCGCAGCAAACTGCTGAATATATTGTGATCGTTCATGCAAAGTTTTCGACATCTCAGAAAAACTATTTGATAACATCGATAATTCACGTGTACCAGGGTTCTTTAAAACCTCTACCGTTTCGGCTTCTCCACGAGTTACTTTTTGAGTTAAGTCTATTAACTCTCGAATGGGGCGTGATAATCGTGATGAGATAAACATCACAATCAAGCTGGTCAAACCAAGTAAAACCAAGACTAGAAGTATTACTTTTTCTTTAATACTATACAGGTGTTTTAAAATATTTTGTGGAGTACGGGATAAATAGACTACCCCATAAACAGTCCCTCTATCCATAATTGGAAACGCGGTAAATACACGTATTCCTGTTCCTCGACTTAATGATGCTATTGATGGCGGAGGCTCATCAGAAATTCTCTGGCGAAGGACAGATGAAAATTGACCTGATAATGCCTTTTTTACTTCTTTAACATGCGCCAAAGATTTATTTAACTCACCACTACCCGCCACTACAGTACCATTAGCATCTAAAATACGAATACCAGAAAGTGTTACACGTTGGGTATTTTTAAGAATACGTTGCATACTCTTTCCCGCCTGCTGCGCTACGGGATAACCCTCAGTTTGGTTATAGGCCAGTGCTACTCTAGCTTGTGGCCGACGTGGTAATACAACATTGGCTTTTGATAAATCAAGACTTGGGAAAACAGGCGTGTAAAGTGGATTTCTTTCAATTGAATTTTTACCAATCAACTCGCGATACACCGTCGATAGAACAGCTGATTGTGAAATAAGCTCAATTTCTGTTTTACGCACTAGCTCATTTTCATAAAAACGAAAGAAGTAGAGGCTACCGAGTGGCAGTAACAAAACGGACAACATCACCATCCAAAGAATAGTCCGAAGACGAAATAATCGCCTCACCTTTTGCTGTGTATTTATTGGCATGTCGCGAGCTTATACCCCACACCATGCTGTGTTTCAATGATCGACTCACACCCTACTTCGACAAACTTTTGACGAATATGACGAATATGACTATCAATAGTACGATCACTAACGTGAATATTATATTGATATGCCCCATCCATAATCACCTCACGACTAAATACACGTTTAGGTTGTTTTAATAGCTGTAATAACATCGCAAATTCAGTAGCTGTCAATGCAACTTCCTTATCATCCCACCAGATAATATGCTGTTCAGTATCTAGTTGTAAGCGCCCGTAACTAAGCTTAATTTCTGCATCACTCGTATTATTGACTCCATTTGACTGAGACCGTTTTAAAATAACATTCACCCGTGCAACGAGTTCTCTCGGGCTAAATGGTTTGGTAACATAGTCATCACCGCCAATTTCCAACCCCAAAATACGATCAATTTCATCATCACGAGATGATAAAAACAAGATGGGAACTTCTGAAGTTTTACGAATTTCTCGACAACATTCTAGTCCATCCATCTCAGGCATATTAATGTCTAATACAATAAGATCAACAGCTGATTGATTATAGCTCTCTAATGCCTGCTTGCCATCACTCGCCAACGTAACTGACATATTGGCTTTCTCAAGCGCAAAACTAATAACTTCACGAATATGTGGATCATCATCGACTACTAATATTTTATTCATTTTTTATCAAATGCCTTCTCTAACCTTTTAGAAATTTATCAGGATTAACGTAATACATCTTTTGTGACGCATACATGAGCTTGGGTTTATATAGCCAAAAACGAGGGTATATACTTTTAATAGAGTAGTGTAAGTGTGGAGGCTTTCCTACTGCATTACCCGATGTACCTACAGAGCCTATCTGCTGACCTGCATCCACAAAACCGACACGAGGATTATTAGTATCTTTAAGATGAGCAAAATAATGAAACCGCCATTTAGGCCCTAGCATTAAAACCACATTACCTCCCATGGAGATTTTACCACTGTAAAAAATGAAACCTCCCGTACTCGCCACAACAGGTGTTCCTTCTTTGGCAAAAATATCTATCCCTCGATGAACGCCTGATTGTCCCCAAGGGTAATACCAAAAGGATTTAACATTCCAATCCTTTACAGTTGCACCTTGTACTGGCATTTGATGCTGTTCTGGTAATACAAACCCGAAAGTAAATATCATCAGTACGGTCATAGTTGTTCTATACAGTATTTTTTTCATGCTGTAATTAAAGCATCTACTCATGCAAAGCTGATGATTGATACGTGCAGATAATGTGCAAAAATATTTTATTTTACTTGGTTAGAACCTGCGCTTTGATTACCTAGGCTTGTTTTATGTGGTTTTGCACTATTCATACGCTTTCTAATATTATTTATATCCCAACCTGTTAGGTTTGCCATGGTTTGCGCTTCTCTTTCTTGGCGTTTGGGTAGTATTTTACTAAAATAAGTTTCAGCCGCTTTACATTCATTTGCATTACCTTTCCAAGCATGGCGAACAATAAATCGACCTTGAAAATTACTTCGATTACCCGTAGCTTTAAAAGCTAAGTCTTTAGGAAAATGTGCTTTATCGTAAGTAATGTGCATTCGTGTCACGAATACATCTTTTGAGTTACGTGGCAGTATTTGTCGCGAAGCCATTTTAGGGTTTACACCACTACTCATTTTCTGTGATTTACCCACCCAGAATACACCAAGTTGTTTCAACTCATTATCACTTAAAGGATCTGCTGCACAGGGGTCACACCAATTCATGTCCCATGCATATTCAAGAAATACACCACGCCGTCCATTTTCCTTTACCTGATTTTCAAACATTGCTTTATAAAAAGTACCAAAATCATTTTTATTAAAAACTGGGATCTCTTTATTCGTATGTAATTTCACATTAGGATAATTAGTTGCCACAACACGCCCTTTACGATTGAGGTGATAAACAAATAACTCCTGTGGACCTTTTGCATTCAACATTCCTAAACGAATAGGCAACATATAATTTGGAGAATGATAATTTATACGGATGGGTTTAAGATATGAGAAACCTGTTTTTGCTTGGCGTTGCATATTTACCTTGGCTACAAAAAATTTCATACCCATTGCAAGATAACTGTTAATAACAGGCTCAGCACCTTTCGGGAGTTGATATTTATTTTGCTTTAACCATGTAACTAAACCATTGCTTTGCTGAGCAGACAGCAAAAGAATATCGTAAACCCCTACCGCATATTTAGCCTCAACTTTCACTCCTAAACTATCAGCACCACGTGCCTTTTTAGCCATCATCATAGGAGCTGGGCTTGCTACTGGGGCCATCCTGTACTGAATTTGTGGCTTACAAGGTGATTGATCAAAGTATTCAACTAAGCGTGGTGCTGTGTAATTATCAAGGTGAGTAATAATATTATTATCGACGACATTAATTTGATTACGTTTCAAAATTTGAGGAACAGGTACAACCATCGCGAAATCCTTCGAATCACCTTCGAAGTCACTCGCCATGGTTACAGACTGATATTGTCCATCTTGTGCAATAACAACTTTAGAAGACTGGTTATATAAGGTAGAACCCGCCCTTGCTGCATAAAAGCCACAAAATGCATAACTGTTGGCCATCATTACCAGAGTGGCAATACCGATTAATAACTTTAGGAAAATTTGAAGTTTCATCGTAGTGTCCACCTATAAATATTATTTTAGTGGATAAGATGATAGTTTATTTGAAGAGGATAATCTAACGCAAAATATTGTACCCACCTCCCCCTTTTTTCGATGTTTTGTATTTTCAAACACCAACTAAAGTATTTTTTACTGCTTAAATTATCCTAGAGTTTGTCAGATTGAGGCGGAAAATATGAACTTGCTACTGCCAAGTGATCATTTTCCAATGAAGAGCTGGCAAGCTATATATAGGATGACATGAGCAGTAAAAATTAGACGTTGAAGCGAAAATGTACCACATCCCCTTCCTGAAGAATGTAATCTTTACCTTCAAGTCGCCATTTACCTGCATCTTTTGCGCCTTGCTCACCCTCACACTCAATAAAATCATCATAGGCAATGACTTCTGCGCGAATAAAGCCTTTTTCAAAATCTGTATGGATTTTACCTGCACCATTAGGAGCTGTTGCGCCTTCTTTAACTGTCCATGCACGTACTTCTTTTACGCCGGCAGTGAAAAAAGTTTGAAGATTTAATAGTTGGTAGCCCGAATTAATAACACGATTTAGGCCAGGCTCTGTTAAACCAAGCTCAGCTAAAAATTCATCACGTTCATCATCATCGAGCGTAGACATTTCTGCTTCCATTTCTGCACTAACGGCAACGACTTCGGCATTTTCCTCTTTTGCTATTTGAGTAACTTGATCAAGATATGGATTATTTTCAAAACCATCTTCAGCGACATTAGCAATAAACAAAATTGGCTTAATGGTTATGAGTTGCAGCTCTCTCAACAAGGGCATATCATCTTTATCAATATCTGCTGAACGCGCAGACTTCCCTTGTTCTAGTTGAGCTAATAGCTTCTCAAAAAGTTTAACTTGTGCCTTAGAGTCTGCATCACCTGAACGTGCTCCTTTCTCTGCACGTTTCATTGCTTTTTCAACTGAATCTAAATCTGCTAGCGCTAATTCTGTATTGATGGTTTCAATATCAGAAACCGGATCAATTTTACCATCTACATGAACCACATCATCATCATCAAAACAACGAACTACCTGAGCAATGGCATCAGTTTCGCGGATATGAGATAAAAATTTATTACCTAGACCTTCTCCTGATGCAGCTCCTGCAACAAGCCCTGCAATATCAACAAACTCCATTGTTGTAGGTAAACAACGTTCTGGATTTACAATATTTGCCAAAGCATCCATACGCGGATCAGGAACTGCAACTATTCCAACATTAGGTTCAATAGTACAAAATGGGTAGTTTTCTGCTGCAATACCTGCTTTTGTAAGCGCATTAAAAAGTGTAGATTTCCCTACATTTGGAAGACCTACTATGCCACATTTAAAGCCCATGATTTTGTTCCTTTATAAATTTTCGTACTAATCTGTGTGCAATATATTCATTGCTTTTTGCATATCACCACTGATAATTTTATCTATTTCAGAAAGTGATTTATCTATCGCATTTTGAATAGCTATTTCATCATCTTGATTGGGACGAGATAAAACATAATCTGCCACTTTCCTGCTATCACCAGGATGCCCAATACCAAAACGCAAACGTGTGTATTCTTTAGTTATTTGAGCGTGTAAATCACGTAAACCATTATGCCCACCATGGCCACCACCTACTTTTAAGCGAATAGTACCTGCTGGCAGGTCTAGCTCATCATAAGCGACCAGAACTTGATCAACCGATATTTTATAAAATGATAATATTTGGTGCGCTGATAAGCCACTACGATTCATAAAAGTTGATGGTTTTAACAACCATACACTGTGTCCTTCTATATTGGCTTTAGCAACCTCACCCGAAAACTTTGTTTCAGCTTTAAAAGTTGCTCCATAACGATTTGCGAGTTCATCAATAAACCAAAACCCGACATTATGTCGGGTTTTGGCGTATTTATCGCCAGGATTTCCCAAGCCGATAATGAGTGTGATAGACATTTAGATTGTCTCGATAAGTGGGGCTTTACTCAGCCTCACCCTCTTTTGCGTCATCACCTTCAGCATCTCCACCTTTATCACTTTCAGTTACAGGAGCTTCCGGTGCTGCATCTTCAACCTTTTCGGCTTTAGGTGTGATGATAGATGCTATCGCTTGATCATGATCTTCACCAAAGGATAACTGTGTAGATACAACGCCTTCTGGTAATTTAAGACTAGATAAGTGAACTGACTCGCCTAACTTCACATCTGTCATATCAACTTCGATAAACTGCGGTAGCACACCTGGTAAACAGGTAATTTCGATATCAACTGCATTGTGCATTATCTGACCACCTTCCATCTTCACACCATGTGAAATATCTTCATTAGTGTAATGAAGTGGTAGCACAACTGTCATTTCAACATCATCTCTTACACGCTGTAAATCTACATGTAATATTTTAACATCTTGAGCTGGATGGCGCTGTAAGTCACGTAAAAATACTTTTTGTTGCTTACCTTCCAAAGTTAATTCAATAATTGCCGCGTAGAATGCCTCATCTTGCAAATTACGTGCTAATTGGAATTCATTTAATGTGAGTGACCAAGCTGGACGACCCGCGCCATAAAGTACTGCAGGTATTTTATTTTCGCGACGAAGGCGGCGGCTCGCACCCTTACCTAGATCATCACGCATTTCTGCATCTAATGTGTATTGTTTTGACATAATTGTCTCCGAAATTTTACAGGGGGACCTTTATCCCCATAAACAAAAAAAGCAAAACTCGCGACCAAGTTTTGCCGTTATAAAGCTAAATTAAAATCTAGCTAAAATTCTTAAATATTCTTGTTACTCTCTATCGCTATTAGCAAACTATGAGTCTAGTCATGAATAACATCAGCAAATAAATCACTCACCGATTCTTCCAAATGGATGCGTGATATTGTGTCAGCCAAAATATCTGCCACAGAAAGTTGGCGGATTTTAGCACACTTTTCTGCACTTTCATTCAATGGGATGGAATTAGTTACTACGATTTCATCCAAATCAGAGCTTTCAATATTCTTTATTGCTGGACCTGAGAAAACTGGATGCGTTGCATAAGCAACAACCCGCTTTGCACCGTGTTCTTTCAGTGCTTCAGCTGCGTGACAAAGTGTCCCTGCCGTATCAACTAAATCATCTATGAGTACACAGGTTTTATCTTTCACATCACCGATAATATGCATTACTGCTGACACATTTGGTTCTGGGCGACGTTTATCAATAATTGCCAACCCTACATCCCCCCCTAGACTTTTTGTCATTGCTCGCGCTCTAACCACGCCACCCACATCAGGTGAAACAACCACTAAGTTTTCATAGTCTTTTTCTTTAATATCACGAAATAGAACTGCTGATGCGTAAATATTATCCACCGGTAAATCAAAGAATCCCTGTATTTGATCTGAATGTAAATCGATCGTTAAAATACGGTCAACTCTACTAATTGATAACATATCTGCCACAAGCTTTGCAGAAATAGGGACACGACGAGAGCGTACGCGACGATCTTGACGTGCATAACCATAATATGGAATCACCGCTGTAATACGTCCTGCCGAGGCGCGATACATGGCATCCACCATAATCAATAGCTCCATCAAATTATCGTTAGCAGGTGAACAAGTAGGCTGAAGTATGAAAACATCGCGACCACGAACATTTTCTAATATTTCTATATGAGCTTCGCCATCACTAAATTGCGACACGGTAGCTTTCCCTACGGAAATACCGAGTAGTTCTGCTACTTCGCGGGCTAATTCTGGATTAGAATTTCCAGAAAAGATCATCATTCCGTCTACGTCTGACATGGAATATCTCTATGATATAAGTGAAGAATTGGCACTTTATTTATTAATATTATTAAAAAAACAAAGTGCCAACAAAATATGGCTGGGACGGTAGGGTTCGAACCTACGCATGCTGAGATCAAAACCCAGAGCCTTACCACTTGGCGACGTCCCATCTGTGTTGAACTACTCAGTTCACTCCTAAAACCAGTCATCCCTTCGTTAAAAAATGTTCATTTACACGTGTAAACTTCTCATTTTTCACCTTGTACTGACTGGTTTTAGAAGCAACCTGAGCAGTTTAGGAAGATTGGCTCTACTCGTTTAACTAAAGTAGACATTAACTTTCTGATTAAGATTATAACAAAGCGCTTTTTAATGGCGACTTATTTAACCCTTTGGCAACAAAACCTTGCCATTTTTTTGGCAATTGATCTAAGACCTGGTTTGCTTCTTCTTCACTTTTAAATGATGCGAATAAACAAGCACCCGTACCAGTTAATCGTGATGGTGAAAAACTCATTAACCAGTCCAATGCATTTGCAATTTCTGGGTAATTATTTCTCACTACAGGTTCAAAAACATTTGAAAGCTTTTCGAACTTATTGCCTTTCAGAAAGCGCGCTATTTTGATGGGTTCACAATCCCGTGTCAATGACTTATCGATAAAAATTTCAGCCGTTGATACAGATATTTTAGGATAAATTACTAAAAACCATTTTTCATCCAGTTCTACGGGCGTAAGTTGCTCCCCTACCCCCTCTGCCCACGCAGAAAAACCTCTAACAAAAACAGGGACATCAGCACCTAATCGTAAACCCAGTTTGGCAAGATCATTATCTGATAACCTACAATTCCACAACATATTCAAACCTTGTAGTACCGTAGCAGCATCAGAACTCCCACCACCTATTCCACCTCCTATGGGTAATTTTTTATCTATGGATAAATCAACCCCCTGAGATGTTTTTGTAAATGCTTGTAATAACTTTGCAGCTCGTACGCATAAATCAGATTCTTGAGGGATATGCTCCAAACCTTTTACACGTTGGATTACACCATCTTCTCGTAGACTTAGGCCAATTTCATCTGAATAGTCCAGAAATTGGAAAACAGTTTGCAATAGATGATAACCATCCTCTCTTCTACCCGTTATATGTATAAAAAGATTAAGCTTTGCAGGCGCGGGTAAAACCATGTTTTTCATGCCAGTATCATTTTTAACCCTGCCATTTTTTAGCAATCACTTTCAAGTACACATTATCTCTAGCTCTAGTTATCACAGTTTTACGAGGCAATGCATTAGATTTATTGGATAAATATCGAGAATAATCAATCTTCCACCCTGCTTGTTGGATTGATAGAGGCCTACCATAGTTATCCAACACAAGTTTTTCTATTTTATCTTTAGGTAATGCTAAACCACGAATCCAATATTGCATCCCTTTAAGAGGTAAAACAATTCCAGCTTGGCGTTGCAGCAAACGCTCTTCATTTGAATCACGATAGGTTTCCCCATCATCCGATAACAATGACACGCCTGACTTGTTTCGTGAAAGCTTTGCAACTAAACTACCCGTAAGAGGGTTAGTGATTTGCATCACATAATCTTGAGGAGCTCGTTGTACCCAGTTTAATCCAAAACTCCAGTTATCTTGACGAAAACGTAATGCGACCTTGCTGTTTAAGCTCCAATTAACATCATTCACCAATAATCGCTGGCGTTGCTTCCATAAATTTTCTTTAGACATCGCGGGAGTTGCTGGGTTTACAACGACAGAAGGCTTAATAGGTATTTGAGAACAGCCATTGAGGATAAATAGCCCAACAATGAAGATAATTACCGATGAAATTCTCGAAATCATTACTTTTATCCTTGAAAAGATAACAAAACAGTATGATAACAAAGATTTTATTAGACCACCCCCCCTCTTTTTACTCGATTTGTAATCTCGCCCTGTGGGTCAGCTTTAAAAAACAAAGCTGTTGTCTCGTTACGCTCGGCTCGATGATTTGTGTTTTAGATACAGTCTATTTTAACTTTAAATATGCCCTAAGCTATTTCTAACATCTCCTAGCGAAGCATTATTAGGATACTTCTTTATCATCACATTGAAAATCCGTTTTGCCTCATCATTTTTTTCTAGTTTGGATAAAACAATTATCAAATGACTTGCAACTTCTGGAGTTTTAAGCTCTTTATAAGCCTTACGAAGAAAGCTCTCTGCCTTTTTTATATCTCCAATACGATAATAAACCCAACCCATGCTATCTAAAATCATAGGATCATTAGGTTTTAAGGTATACGCTTTTTGAATATACTGTTTTGCTTCAGCCAAACGTGAAGTGTGCTTTACCAACAGAAAACCTAATGCATTCAACGCACTTGCAGGCCTTTTAGTTTTATTAATCACATATTTAAAATCATCTTCCGCCAATTTAAACTGTTGAGAACGCTCATACAACAAGCCACGATGATAACGATAACTAGCTTTCTTTGACGATAACTCTATTACCCTATCGTAGAGTTTAATGGCAATCCTGAGACTAGCGATATTCGTAGCAGAGCTGCTAGACAGCTTACTATCCGCTAATAGGTCTGCTTCTAACTTTAACCAGTATGCTTTATCTTTATTTTTTACCGCTTTACTCTGTTGTTTTTTCAACCATTGTTGTGAGGCTTCGAAACCCTCAATTTGCACCAATAGCTTTGCTCTTTTACTATACGAGCTTCTTAAAAACACTCCCTTATTCACCTTTTTATAGTGAAGAAAAGCTAAATTATGATGCCCCTCACCCTCATAAATTTCACCTTTAAAGTAATTCACTTCATTTTTATACCCATCACTCTTACTAAGTTTATAATTATTAAGCTTCGCTACCTGCCATTGCTTTTGGCTAACATTCAAGGCAACCAAAGCTTTCAACAAATCATTGTTATCAGGATGTTTCACAACCAAGGCATCTAATATTATCGCTGCTTCTTCTTTTTTTCCGATACCAATAAATAAACGTGTTAATTCTAGGCGCAAACTATCGCTGGCTTTTCCTGATTTCACAATCTCCTGTAATAAATCAGTTGCCTCATCAATTCTCCCCAATTTTTTTAAGGCATTAACCTTCATCGTGGCCGCACTAGAAAAGTACTCCTTGGCTGCAATTTTCATATCGTCCAAGGCAGAAACGACCACGTCATATTTTTTTGCCTTCATTGCTAATGACGCCAAAATTAGTTGTTTTTGATCGTTATAAATCACATTTGAACTTAGCTGTTTTAAATAATAGTTGTATACTTGGTAAGCCTTATCATGATGTGACTCAATCACCAACAACGCCCCTATAAATTTTAAGCCTTTGCTAATAGCTGAGCGTTTATCCGTATCATTCAAGTCAGCATCAACAATCTGACGAATTAAATGCAGTTGCTTTGCAGATTTTTCAAGCTGTCCATCCCGCAACAACAATAGAACTAAATATTGTTGAGCTTCTAAACTTTTTGGTGACAGTTCAACCCAGTGCTCTGCAGCCTTTAAACCCTTCTTAAGCTGGGCAGTAGCAGTTGCAATCTCAGTTACTCTTTTAACTATAATAGGATCATCAGTCTTTAGAGCTACAGGCAGGTAATGCTTGAGAGTTAACTTCGGCTTGCCAGATTGATTGTAAAATTCAGCAAGCAATACCTGATGAAATTGCTCTCCATCAAAAGTTTTTTTACTTGTTTTTTTCTCCATTATTTCGCTTGCACTAACTACGCCAGCTGTAACAAACATAGCGAGAATAAACAGGTGTAAAACTAGAAGCTCTACTGTTCTCGATCGATAGAAAATCATTTAGTTATCCGTCCTTAGATATTCTATTAATATAGATCATTAGGACACAAAAAAATTATTCATTTGTACCAAGCCACTCTTACAACCGCTAACTGGTCATGCATGGAAAAATCTAAGTCCAAAATATAAATATATAAATACTTACATATAACTCTCACTTTTCCATCTAACAATCAAGATGAAATAAAATAGTGAACGCCCAAAAAATCACGCTATAATCCCGCAGCTATGTCGATACGAGTCATTGGAATTAATCATAAAACTGCCCCTATTGGAGTACGCGAAAAAGTTGCGTTCACGCCCGATGGATTAATTGAAAAACTCACACAGATAAAAGCAAATAATACAGGTGCTAAAAAAAATGAGGTAGTGATCCTATCTACTTGTAATAGAACGGAAATATACTCATCATCAAATCTTGAATTTGATGAGATAAGCCGTTGGTTCAATCATCAAAATAATATAGATCAGCAAGAGCTAAACCAACACCTTTATAACCATTCTGGTGAGCAAGCCATTCAACACGTAATGCGTGTTGCCAGTGGTTTAGATTCTTTAGTATTGGGCGAACCACAAATTTTAGGGCAATTAAAGGTTGCATTAAAAATAGCATCTGAACAAAAAACAGCCGGTACGACGCTAAAACGTTTGATGCAACATACCTTTTCTACGGCTAAAAAAGTGCGTACACAGACGAGTATTGGCTCAAATCCCGTTTCAGTCGCTTTTGCTGCTGTAAGTCTTGCTAAGCAAATATTCAGTGATTTAGACAAAAAATCAGCGCTATTAATCGGTGCGGGTGAAACCATTGAGCTTGTTGGAAAACATCTCAAAAATGCAAATATTGGCAATATCGTTATCGCTAATCGTAGCGTCGAAAACGCTACAAAACTTGCTAATGATTTAGGCGGACTGGGTGTATCTTTACAGCAAATTAGTGACTATTTACCTGAAGCCGATATTGTCATTTCATCCACCGCCGCACCATTGCCTATTATTGGAAAAGGCACGGTTGAATGGGCGCTAAAACAAAGAAAACACAAACCTATCTTTATGGTTGATATTGCCGTACCACGCGATATTGAGGAAGAAGTTGGTGAACTTGATGATATTTATCTCTATACGGTTGATGATTTACAATCTGTCATTGAAAAAAACCTTAGTTCTCGACAAGAAGCTGCAAAACAAGCCGAAGAAATGATTGATATTGAAGTTGAAAATTTCATGGGCTGGATTCGTGCTCAAGATAAAATGCAGTTGATTAAAAGCTACCGCAGTAAAATTATAAATATCCAACAAGAATCATTAGATAAGGCGCAAAAATTATTAGCTAACGGAGAATCTCCAGAAGAAGCACTCAAATTTTTAGCCCATACACTCACCAATAAATTAGCCCACGATGCCACGGTTGCCATGAATAAAGCCGCACATTCAGGGGATCATAAATTGCTTGAAGCATCTGATAAATTACTAAACCTATCTGATACATCACCCGCAAATGAAAATAACAAGGACACCCCGTGAAAGCATCCATTTTAAGTAAATTAGATACTCTTGGTGATCGCCAAGAAGAAGTTGCAGGCTTATTGGCAGAACCAGAAGTTATGGCTGATCAAAACCAATTTCGTCAATTATCGATGGAGTATAGCCAACTTGACCCTATCGTCATCGAATACAAAAACTATATGCAGGCATTGGAAGATAAAAAAACAGCCGAAGAAATGCTCAGTGACCCAGAACTAAAAGAGATGGCGCAAGAAGAGTTGTCTGATGCAAAAAAGAGCTTGGAAAGCCTAGAACTTAAACTACAGAAACTTCTACTACCCACTGACCCACATGACAAGAGTAATATATTCTTAGAAATTCGTGCAGGTACAGGTGGCGATGAGGCAGCTATATTTGTAGGCGACCTATTTAGAATGTACTCTCGCTATGCTGAACAAAAACGCTGGCAAATAGAAATTCTCAATCAAAGCGTAGGTGAGCATGGTGGTTATCGCGAAATGATCATGCGTGTTGTGGGAGATGGTGCTTATTCACGGTTGAAGTTCGAATCAGGCGCACACCGTGTACAACGTGTACCCGAAACTGAATCACAAGGACGTGTTCACACATCCGCTGCCACCGTAGTCGTTATGCCTGAACCCGATGCTGTTGAAGCTGAAAAAATCAATCCTAGCGACCTGCGCATAGACACCTTTAGAGCATCAGGCTCAGGCGGCCAGCACGTTAATAAAACTGACTCTGCTGTACGTATTACACATTTACCAACAGGTATCGTAGTTGAGTGTCAGGATCAGCGCTCTCAACACAAAAATAAGGCACAAGCACTCTCTGTACTGTCTGCTCGCATTTTAGAAGGACAACGTGCTGTGCAAGATAAAGAGCAAGCTGAAACGCGCAAATCATTGGTTGGAACAGGTGATCGATCAGATCGAATTCGCACCTACAATTTTCCACAAGGGCGCGTGACCGATCACCGCATAAATCTCACACTATATAAATTAGATGATTTCATCATGGGGTCTATCGACCAAATTATTGATCCTATAATCAATGAATATCAGGCAGAACAATTAGCCGAATTAGCGGAAGAAAACGCTTAATACGATAGCTTTGTATAAGAGCTCGTGCATAAAAAATAGCATTATAAGATAATGACAAGTCATACAATAAAATCTGTATTACAGAAGGCACAGGCTAAACTGATAGAAATATCAGACTCACCTGCTTTAGATGTTGAATTACTGCTGGCATTTTGCCTCGATAAAAATCGTAGTTACCTATTCACATGGCCAGATAACACAATAAATGAAATACAGCTGGCACAATTTAATGACTTAATCGAAAAACGTCTCACAGATTACCCTGTGGCATATCTGCTAGGTACAAAAGCCTTTTGGACACTCGATTTACTCGTCACACCTGATGTATTAATCCCACGCCCTGAAACTGAGCTACTTGTAGAAATAGCCTTACAAAAAATCAAAGATATTAAAGAACCAAAAATATTAGACCTAGGTACAGGTTCAGGTGCAATCGCCTTAGCATTAGCGAGCGAGCGACCTAATGCAAAAATTACCGCCTGTGATTATTCAAATAAAGCTTTAGAAATAGCAATAACGAATGCTGAAAAAAATGGGCTAGATAAACAAATCATTTTTATAGAATCTAACTGGTTTTCTAATATCATTGAAAATGATTATGACTTAATCGTATCCAACCCTCCTTATATTGCCTCGGATGACCCGCACTTAGCTCAAACTATTCGTCACGAGCCTCTACAAGCTCTAGTTTCAGACAATTCTGGAATGAAAGATATTGAAAACATAATAGGTAATAGTAAAGACTATCTAAAGAAAGGTAGCTGGCTAATGATAGAGCATGGTTACGACCAAAAAACCCAAACACTGGCGCTATTTGAAAATTTTAACTATGAAGAAACTTCAAATTATCAAGATATTGCACAAAACCCTCGATTATCTATTGCTAGAAAATCAACTTTATAATTAATTTTCATAGTTCTTATTTAGCCTTTCTTTTACACAATTATATAAAGTTACTTTAGACACCTAAAATATTTAGGATATAAATGATTCTGCTTTCTTTCCAAGCAATGGGTTAATTTAGTCCTAAGATTATTCATATCCATTAGAAAAAAGCCTGCGTTATTTGCTTTGACTTCTTTGACCGAATATTTTTCTAAAAGCTGCAAAACTTCAGCGCTCACATTATAAATATCTGTATTAAAATCACTTAAAGAGTTGACGGTCTCTTCATCGGTTAAATCTTTTGCATCTTTATCAATATATAACCGTAAAAAATGTTGTTCTTTTTTTACCTGAAATCGAACCGATGCGACATATTTTTTAATTTCTTCTTTTACCCCTTGAAACTCCATTTCTTTTACTGAGAGTGATAGCTTATCTAACTCTTCAATGAATAGTATTTGCTCTCGTATCAAGGTCTGAATGTTATTTTCTGTTAGTTCCATCTCATCTATATTTTCTATAGTTTCATCTTTTTTCAAGTCAGAACCGCGACGGCTTTGTATTTCACGCCGATACTTTACAATTCGCTGCTCCTCATCTGCAACAAAGGTACCCAATATTTTTCGCCTATCAGGGTGTAAACGACGATCATTTCTAGGTTTCCGTCGATCTAGAACCGAACCTTCCTCAATAATTGAAGAGATGGTTACATATTCATTACCATTGTTTTGAGGTTTTTTTCTGGTTAATTTATCTAGACCAAACATGCTAGCTACCTAATTATTGTTATTAAGATCAGACTATAGAATCGATTGAGAACACCCTATCAAAAGGATAAACACTATTGCAATTACTTGCTACCTTACAATCCAAAACTTTATTTTTATTTTATTTTATTTACTGATCAATTTTAATTGAATGGATTTTTCATGTCAAAACGAGGTTACAAACGGTATAGACCCTAATCTAATTTCTCATCCACGATCTCTCTATACGGAGAATCGTACAATTATTTGCAAAATAACTAAGGAAAACACCCCAGCTAAAATATCATCTACCATGATGCCTAAACCGCCATGCACTTGTTTATCAAGAACAGAAATTGGCCATGGTTTCCAAATATCAAATAAACGAAATAATGCGAAACCAATAATAATCCAAAGCCAACCTGGTGGTGCCGCAATCATCGTTACAAAATAACCTGCAAATTCATCCCAAACAATACCAGAGTGATCATGTACACCGAGCAACTCTGATGATCTTCCACATATCCAAATACCCACCACACAAACAACAGCAGTAATAAGAAGATAAATAGGAAGTGATAACCCCTGCATAAGTAAATAGAGAGGAATTGCGGCAACTGTCCCAAAGGTTCCTGGTGCAAAAGGTGCTAAACCACTACCAAAACCGAAGGCTAAAAAATGCACAGGTGAGCTTAAAACCTGTTGATTTAGGTTTTCTATTTTAGGATTTTTACTAGATTTATTATCAGTCATTAAAATGATTATACCCTGAAGATTCTAACTGCTTACCCGCTTTATCTATGATGCCATGAATATCCTTAGCAATAGAGCCTATACAAGTCACTTTATCACCTATTCTGGATAATAGTTTCGATTCATTTTCTTTAGATGTGGTAAATAACAATTCATAATCATCACCTCCAGCTAATGCGTAAGCCAGAGAGTTTTTATCTTCTAAAGTTCTAAGGGCTAATGACAAAGGCAATTGTGATAAATCTAGTTTGGCACCAATGCTAGATGCACTCAATATATGTGATAAATCTTGTAAAAGACCATCTGATAAATCAATACAAGAAGAAGCCAAATCTTTAATCGCAGCACTTTCAACTAATCTCGGTATAGGATAATTTAAACGCTTTTGACAATATTGGCGTGCCTCAGGCGCTAATACCTGAGAATTATTAAGCAAATAATCTAAGCCGGCATTGGCATCACCCAATGTACCCGTCACATAGAGTTTATCACCCGATTTAGCACCACTTCGCAATAAAGCCTTGCCTGAATCCACCAAACCCATCACTTGTATGCTAATACTTAATGGACCTTTTGTGGTATCTCCTCCTACCAGAAAACACTGATGTTCTTGAGCAAGTTTTTTCAACCCTTGGCTAAAATCCTCTAACCAAGATTGATTAATCTCTGGAAGTGTCAGCGCTAAAGTAAACCATTTAGGGCTAGCTCCCATTGCTGCTAAATCACTGAGACTTACCGCTAAGGCTTTGTAACCAATCGCTTGTGCTGGAGTTTCTTTTGGAAAGTGTACACCAGAAATTAACGTATCTACCGAGGTTACTAATTGCTTATTTTTGGGTAGATCCATGATTGCGGCATCATCACCGACGGTCATGGCTACATTTTCAGGAGGATTATCCCAAGTGAAATATTTTTGAATGAGGTTAAATTCGTGCATTATTATCTGCCCCCTTTTTAGAAAAAGGGGTGTTATTTATTTATCGGCAGCTTCGTCCTTTCTTAATGATTTTCCCACCTTATCCAGCACACCATTTACAAACTTATGCGCCTGATCTGCACCAAACTTTTTGGTCAAGTTTACTGATTCATTCACGATCACTTTATACGGTACTTCTGGGTGATTCATGAGTTCACAAGTAGACAAACGTAAAACCGCACGTTCAATCTGATCAAGATGCTTAGCTTCACGATCTAAAAAGGGCTTTAGCACCTCATCTATTTCTTCTGTTTTTTGTATGGCACATTTCACTAATGCTTGAAAAAATGCCATATCAGCTTTAGACATATCTTTTGATAAGTCTTTATCTTCTTGCAAACCCGTATAAATTTCTTCATACGTGTTATCTGTCATTTGCCACTGGTAGATAGCAATCAAAGCTAACTTACGCGCCACACGGCGCTCAGAGATGTATTGTTGTTTTTTATTGACTGGCATTTCTACCCCCTCCCTAGCCCTCCCCCTTCATAGGGAGAGGGGATAAAAATTACTTAAACTTATTTAACAATGAGACCATCTCAATAGCAGTAACAGCCGCTTCTGCACCTTTGTTACCCGCTTTTGTACCAGCACGTTCAATAGCTTGCTCGATAGAGTCTGTGGTTAAAATACCATTGATAATAGGTAAACCCGTATCTAAAGCAATGGTTGCTAAGCCTTTTGCAGAAGCATCAGCCACAATATCAAAATGTGGGGTGCTACCGCGAATTACTGCGCCTAGTGCGATTACAGAATCATACTTACCACTGTTTGCCATCGCTTGAACCATGACTGGCAACTCAAATGCACCCGGTACACGAATAATCTCAATCGATTCATCATCAACACCATGGCGTTGCAACGCATCTACCGCACCATCACATAGGCTCTCAACAATAAATGAATTAAAACGTGCTACAGCGATGCCAAACTTCGCTTTACCTGCATTAAAATCACCTGACAACTCTTTGATACTCATAATTTTTCCTTATTACTTAATTACCCCGTCCTCTTAAACACAAATCATCGAAAAACAGGGGGGGTGGGTTTATTAAAACCTCTATTTTCTAACGTATTCTGTAATTTCCAGACCAAAACCAGCCAAACCATGCAATTTCATTGGCGCACTCATGACGCGCATTTTAGTTACACCAATATCACTGAGTATTTGTGCACCAATACCAAACGTTCTTAAATTCGTTGGTCCATCACTTTGATCGGGTTGTTGCTCATGATTCGCATCAAGCTCTTTAAGACGGTCAACCACGCTATTTTGCATACTACCGCGTAGAATAACAATGACACCATTGCCTTCTTTTTCCATTATTTGCATAACATTTCGCAATGGCCAGCTACAGCCTTCTTCATTGAGTGACAGCGTATCACACAGTGAGTCTTCAAGATGCACACGTACTAGCGGTGCCTCATCAGGCTTTAACTCACCCTTCACTAAAGCCAAATGCGTATGACCACTGGTGTCATCTTTAAAAGCAATAGCATTGAACTGTCCGTAATCTGTCTTTAAGATAACTTCATGTTCGCGTTTGATGGTTTTTTCATTTTGAACACGATAACGAATTAAATCTTCAATCGTGCCAATTTTAAGGTCATGTTGTTCTGCAATTTTAAACAAATCATCACGACGCGCCATGGTGCCATCTTCATTTAAAATTTCTACAATGGCCGCCGCGGGCTCAAAACCTGCTAAACGTGCAAGATCACAACCTGCTTCGGTATGCCCTGCTCTAGTTAGCACACCACCTGGTTGCGCCATTAATGGAAAGATATGACCAGGCTGTACGATACTGCTCTTATCAGCATCAGGTGCGACTGCGGCGCGAATCGTCAAGGAGCGATCATAAGCTGAAATACCGGTGGTAACGCCTGATGATGCCTCAATCGAAACAGTAAAATTTGTCGCCAACTCTTCTTGATTATCTTTTTCAGACACCATGAGCGGCAGCGCTAACTGCTTACAACGCTCAGCGGTGATTGGCATACACACCAAACCACGCCCGTGTGTTGCCATAAAGTTAATATCTTCAGGGCGAACTTTTGAAGCTGCCATTAAGAAATCGCCTTCGTTTTCACGGTCTTCATCATCTACGATGATAACCATTTTACCTTCAGCTATATCTTCTATTATATCTTCTATATCATTGAATTTCATAGTTTATATTCTTTACTATAACTGCTTATGTCTTATAAAAACCGTTTTCAGCTAAAAACGATTCTGTAATATTTGATGAACTCGCGGCAGCATCGCCTTGAATCAAGCGCTCAAGATAACGCGCTACCACATCCACTTCTAGATTGATTTTTGTACCTGTTTGATACGAACCAATAATGGTTTCTTGGATCGTATGCGGGACAATATTAATTTCAAACAATGCACCATCAACCACATTAACCGTAAGGCTCACACCATCAATCGTTATCGAACCTTTTGCCGCAATATATTTTGCCAAATCATCAGGTGCTTTAATTCTAAAACGTGTCGATCTACCATCATTATAGCGCGACTCAATCTCGCCAAGTCCATCCACATGACCACTTACCATGTGGCCTCCAAGACGAGTTTGCAAGGTCAGTGCTTTTTCTAAGTTAACATCAGATCCTTTTGATAAAGCGCCAAGAGATGTTAATGATAACGTCTCACGTGATATATCTGCCGTGAATGATGATTCTGTCATCGCAATGGCTGTCAAACATACACCATTAACTGCGATACTGTCACCCAAAGCAACATCAGACATATCCAACTTAGCGGTATTCACGACAAGCGCAATATCACCGCCTTTTGGCTGTAAGTCTGCAATTGTACCGATGGATTGGATAATACCTGTAAACATAATATAGCTTTGGCTATTTTAGGGCAGGACATTATCTACTAGCTAGGCTTAGAGTGAAAGCGCTATCAGATGATATTTAGAGGTATTAAACCCCGCCTATCAAATACTACTTTTTATAAAGATGCGGAGCTAAACGACGGTTATATTGCCAACCATGCCTACCAGCCTTATTTCCCATTTTAGGAACCTGATAAACAGCGTAAACGCGCCCTATTCTGGGGTTTAACTTAACGTATGTATTTAAAACATTCTTAACATACTTCTTCGTTTCTTTATAAGGTGGAATGCCTTTATGTCTATCAACCGCGCCTTCACCTGCATTGTAAGCCGCTATTATTTTTTTAAGATCTCCTTTATACCGATCTTTTAAAAATCGTAAATACTTGATACCACCACTAATATTTTGACTCGGGCTATAGCTATTGCGCACTCCAAAGCGCCTTGCTGTTGCAGGAATTAACTGCATTAAACCTTGTGCATTGGCATGAGATTTAGCCCTCACTTTAAAACATGATTCAGCGATAATAATGGCTTTAACCAAATCTTTATCAATACGATATTTGTGCGCATATTTTATAATATACTGATCAAAACGCTTAGCTTTGTGGTTGATTTGAGCGGCACTCCACGTTAAACAGTTTAAAGAAGTATTCTTCGCACGTTTTGGGGAGGTAGTACTTTTTGTCTTTGAGGATCGTTTTTTTGCTCTAGGATTTTCTGCTTTGGACTTAGTTACCTGTTGGCGATCTAAGTCCAACATTGCAAATCGTAATGTTTGCTCTGATATTGCTTTCTTATCAGGCACAGCCATCGCAACCTGTAACGGTAACAACATGGATAGTACAAACAATCTTATTGGAAATACTTTCACGCTGATTAACAACTTAAACTAAATTAGACAATACTAATATAGAAGTGATTATTGCACTTATCAAGCTTTAAAATAACCAATCTCACTTAGCACCGATGTTGCATACGCACCAGCAGGTAACGAAAAGCTCAAACAGACCACGCCTTTATCCACCAAAGTAATACTCAAATCTTTAACGCTCAATCTCAAAGCTTTGCGCTCTTGCTTCAAGCCATGCTTTTCTAAACCATCACAAAGCACATCAAACTGGCTCGCCACATCATTTTCAACAACCTCAATATTATCTTTAGAAGCTAAAGAGCCTCGCCCCCAAAGCGCGCCCGTCGGGTGAATCGCCTGATCTTGAACTCGTTGGGTGATCTCATCATCAACAACATCAGAAAAACATGACTTTGATCCATCCAGCATAAACACATCACCCTGCACTGCCTTGTTCCACGTACCATCCTTTATCCGTGTCGATAATATATGATTGAAAATCCATGAACGCGCGGCCGATAGATAAATACTACGTTTCGGACGACTCTTTACTTTAAATTCACCTTTGAACCATTGACTTGCTTTACGGATATTAGAATTATCATGTCCAAAACGTTGCTCGCCAAAATAATTAGGGATACCTTGGCTAACAATTTGAGAAACTGAATGTTTTAATTCTTCCTCATCACCTGAAAAATCACGAATGGTAATTTTAAAAGCATTACCTTTTAATGCACCACGTTTAAGTTTTCGATTATGGCGTTGCTCATCCAACAAAATTACTGAATCGGGTAACTGCTCCTTCCAATTTGGTGCTTCGCGCCCCGGCATTTGCACGCTAAACCATTGCGTTGTCACCGCGTGGCGATCTTTCATGCCAGCATAACTCACGTCTCTTCGAGGTACATCGGCAATTTTTGCTAATTGATCCCCAACCCAGTCAGTATTTTCGCCTGTTTTCTGAATATGCAACCAAACGTGCTCACCTGTACCTGATGGCGTGAATTGTTGAATTTCATCCACTTGAAAGTCTTCAGGGCACGACCTAATCACCCCCTTTAAAGTGCTATTGGCATTTACTTTTTCGAAACTATTACGCAATTCAGTCATAGAGCGGGAGTATGATCGCTTTTGGCATATAATCTCAAGCCCACCCCCCCTTTATTTCGATGATTTGTGTTTTAAGGAGAAACTGATCAAGTCCAATTATTTTTAGCTTGCCAAATCTGCGCTAAATTCTAATCGACTTAATCAGGCTCTCCTTAAAAAACTCTTTTACAAACACAAATCATCGAAATAAAGGGGGGGTGGGTAATAAAAATAGGGGTATTTAGCCTTTTGGGAGGTGTTTTTCTATTTTTTGCCATTTTTCAGCCCCCATAAGCTTAACTACACGTAGTTTCATACCTCTCCAGCCCTGCAGACCACCACTATGAACCATAGTTATGCTCGTTCCAGCTTCAAACTTTCCTGATTCGATCTGTTGCATCAAACCCATGCACATTTTGCTGGTGTAAATGGGGTCTAACAATATTCCTGTTTGCTCTAACCAATCCAAAATGAAATCCAACTGTGTTTCATCAAACTTCGCATAGCCACCATACGCTGCTGATTCAATTCTTAGGTTTTTATACGATTCATTTTCAGCATGAATAAAGTCTTCCACGCGCTTCTGCAAGCTTTTATCACGTAAAACGGCATATCCTATTACCGTTTGATTTTTTGATGCTCCACATACTAGCCCAGCAACAGTTGCACCTGTTCCACAGGCTACCGTAATAACATCACTTCGCCGTTTTATATTTTTTTCATACGCCTCATTGATCTCTTTTGCTAATTGAGCACAGCCTTTAATAGCATATTGACTACTCCCGCCTTCAGGAATAATCAAAGCTTTTGGGTATTGCTGCTGGAGCTCTTGTAAATAACTCTCATCATTGCGGCGCTTATAATCTTGGCGAGATATAAATTCCAGATGCATCCCTGCTTTTTCAGCATCTTGCAAGGTTGGATTAGTACGATAAGCTTCTTCACCACGAATAATGCCAATGCTTTTTAAATGGTGCTTTTTCGCCATCAAAGCAAGCGCATGAATATGATTGGAAAATGCCCCGCCAAAACTTAATAGCTCGCTATAACCATTGGTTTTTGCAAACTCTATATTGGGCATAAGTTTATAGATTTTATTACCGCTCGCTAGAGGATGAATCAAATCCGCTCGCGCCATTGATAGCGAAATACCCGATTTACCAAGTAAGCTATGTTGAACCTTTTGGACAAGTAATATCATATCAATCAAGAACCAAATAAAAACAATAATAGTGTTTAAATTGCAAAGGATAGCAAAATAAGGTATTTATCTACTGCTATAACAAAAAAATAATCATACATATTCATTAAACTGCTAGTTAGGAGCAACACATGACAAAAACCACTTTAATCAAATCATCACTAATCTCAATCGTATTAGCCACCTCTGCCGTAACAGTTGCAGATGGCGCGGCCACCTATAAAGACGCTTGCGCCGTTTGCCATACTGCAGGTATTGCTGGTGCTCCTAAATTAGGTGACAAGGCTGCATGGGCTCCTCGTATTGCTACCGGTATGGATGCTATGTATGGAGTTGCTCTAAAAGGTAAAGGCGCGATGCCTGCTAAAGGTGGCAGGTCTGATCTTTCGGATGATGCTGTTAAAGCAGTGGTTGATTACATGGTTGCGCAAGCAAAGTAACAACTTAGAAAATAATATCTGAGGCAGTCTTTAGACTGCCTTTTTTGTGCCTATGCTATGTGTTTTTCCGTATCCCAAAAGGTCACTACCCTGTCACTTGCAAATCCTGTAAAGTCCCTGCTTTATTTTTAATATTCAGAGACCTCAGCATAACTCTGGACGAGAGAAAAAAGAGAGTTAATTTTTCATGTTTTATTCAAAATATAAGCGTAATAGCGAGATATTGCGTGTTATTTTGGATGAAATATGGAAAAATTATAGTTTTTTTTATCCGTTCACGAGTTATGCAGAGGTCTCATTCAGTTAAACAAAATACAAAGGATACCATTATGGCACGTCTACCTGACTTTATTTCCCCTTCAATTCTTTCTGCTGATTTCGCTAGTTTAGGGCGCGAGGTGGATAATGTACTTAAATCAGGCGCTGATGTTGTACATTTTGATGTAATGGATAACCATTACGTGCCAAACCTAACCATTGGCCCCCTAGTTTGTGATGCACTTCGTAAACACGGCGTAACCGCTGAGATTGATGTTCACTTAATGGTGCAACCAGTTGATCAACTAATAACAGATTTTGCAAAAGCTGGTGCGAGTTACGTTACCTTCCACCCTGAAGCTTCTAAGCACGTTGATCGTTCACTTCAATTAACACGCGACCTTGGTTGTAAGTCTGGTCTAGTATTTAACCCTGCTACATCATTAAATGAACTTGAATATGTTATGGATAAAGTTGATCTTATCATGTTGATGTCGGTTAACCCTGGTTTTGGCGGTCAGAGCTTTATCCCTTCAACACTTACAAAGCTAAAGCAAGTGCGTAAGATGATTGATGATTCTGGTTACGACATCCGCCTTGAAGTTGATGGTGGTGTTAAAGCTAATAACATCCGTGAGATTAAAGAAGCAGGTGCAGATATGTTTGTAGCAGGTTCTGCAATCTTTGGCGCTAACAACCAAGATGATCCTAACCACTACGATTCAATTATCACAGAGTTCCGTTCTGAGTTAGCAAAAGCTAACGTATAAAATAAGTTTGCCGCTGAACCCACAGAAAACACGGAAATTAAAAGCAAAAAAAGTTCATAGATAAGACCTCACTCCTAAAAGATAAGGTCTTATATTTTTCTTTTTTCCGTGTCCTTCCGTGGATTCCATGGCAAAAGTCTTTAAGGTATAAATCATGTCTAAAATATTCACCCCAGAACTCATTATGATTGACGTTGACGGAACGCTTGTCGATTCTGTCCCTGATCTTTCTTGGTGTTTAGATGAAACACTAAAGCAAGTAGGCTTGCCACCTAGAGGCGAAGCTGCTGCACGTGAGTGGGTAGGTAATGGCGTTATTCGCATTGTAGAACGCGGTATTGCCAATGACCTTGATGCCCCACACGATGCTGATATTTTTGAAAAAGCGATGCCAATCTTCCGCGAGCTTT
>JALSLX010000152.1 GCA_026988095.1 Thiotrichaceae bacterium | reverse complement strand
ACCTCTTTTACTATTTTCCAATCCTTCTGCTTAATCAGTGAGTAAGCCTTGGTCAGACAATTTTTTTCATTATTTTGAAGCACCGTTATCTTAGCCGTACATAAACCTTTTGTTTTATCTTTAGATTGCCTGCAGCTCACACTGGTATCGAGGTGATTATCAACCTTTTCTTTTTTAAGAAATGATTCTATTTTCTTAGAAGTAATAACATTCAACTCATCACTATGTCTTTTCCTAGATTCTTTTCGAGAATACAAAAGCTTCCACGGTTCTAATATCTTTACTGGCTCCCAGCCTTCTGTTTTTTTGAGTAGCTGAATACGAACCAACTTGTCTTTCTTATTTTCATCTTTATAAGAAAAAACCTGCAATGCCTCCACGCCAACATTTTTATCACTGCTATACATCACATGACGCGATACAAATGGTGTTACCCGCTTAATATCTTTTACAAAATACTTTGCAATAATACGGATCGTTTTAAAACTATCATAATACTTATCTAAACGATTATTTTTTATTTTTATATCACCAATCGTAGCAAAGCCTTTACCATCTATAGTGTACGGAAGCTCTCCTGCCTCTTTGACCTCTAAATGCATTTGGATCGGCATCCCTAAACTAGATATCCTCCCTGTTTTAAGCATACCTTTCACTCCATTCAAATTAGTCGATGAAGGTAGGTTATGCTTCGGCTTTTTAGTGCTTATTTTTACTTTAGTATTCGTATCATTCAATACAACCATTGTATTTGTTTTTAAATTATCTACATCTACTTCAACCGACCAATCAGCAAAAAAACCTTTGCCTGCTCGCAGAGTAATTCTGCCGTTTTCATTAATAAATTTATCGAGTGGCATATCGGTTGCTTTAACAAATTCACCATCAACATAAACGGAAGTATCCTCTGGATCTTGTAGTTTAATTTGTTCTGGGGTTCTTTTACCTTTACTTGACCAATTAATACTCAATGGTTGCTTTGATAATTTAGCTTGCGGGATGTTTTTTATAGCCTTCTCTTGACTAGCTACTGTTTCTCTATATTCAGTCTTTTGATCTTGTGAGCTTTCACGAGATGCATCTTCACAAGCAGTAAGAAACAAACAAAAAAGAGTTATTAGACTAATAATTATTGTGGTTTTTTTCATTTTCTAGCCAAACGTAGTTTTCAAGAAGTTTTGATATCAAGACAACGATAGTACAAATGCACTTAACAGGGGCTTAAGGGCACTATTTCATCATTAGAGCCCATTTATATTAACCACCCCCCCTCTTTTTCGATGATTTGTATTTAAATGAAGGCTCATTAATCATACAAATCATCGAAAAAGAGGGGGGGTGGTTAGCAAAAAACGCCACTCAATGATAAATGCTCCCATTATTGAGTAGTGAAGTTGTCATTTATTCCAGTTATTATAGCGTTAACTTGAATCCGTGACTTCAATACGGATAACAGGGCGTAAGATATTGGTTTAGCACGAGATTTCAAAAAATCTTAGCTTCACCCATAGGTTAAGCGGGTATTTTTTAAACTCGTGATGAATCAATAGCTTGCGTACTGTGCCGTAGTGAAGTCACGGATTCAGGGTCAACTAATATCAACTAAATAATCAGGATCTAAAGTGAATCAAAGAGCCGTCCCACGTCGCAAAACTATACTTCTCATCATGGATGGATTCGGTGTAAACCCGAGCAAAAAGAATAATGCTGTTCATGAAGCTAATACCCCTCGTTTAGATGAGTATTTTGGGAAATACCCACACACAACGTTACAAGCTTCAGGCGGTGCGGTTGGCTTGCCTGATGGACAAATGGGAAATTCCGAGGTGGGCCACTTAACCATTGGCTGTGGCATAATTCTAAAGCAAGATCTTGTGCGTATTAATGACTCGATAGAAGACGGAAGCTTTGAAGAAAATATTGTTTTACGCAATACGATTTTTATCGCTAAAGAACACAATCGTCCGGTACATTTAGTGGGCTTACTTTCTAACGGTGGCGTGCATAGTCACATTAATCACTTAATCGCATTATTGAAAATGTGTAAAGAAAGTGGCGTAGAAGCTGTAATTCATATCATCACTGATGGACGTGACACCCCACCAAAATCAGCCAAAAACTGTATTCAAATACTATTGAATGCAATGAATGAATATGGCGGAACCATAGCAACCATGACGGGACGTTTTTACGCAATGGATCGGGACTCGCGCTGGAATCGTACTCAACGCGCCTTTGACGCAATGGTACACGGTGTGGGCAAAGAAGCTACCGACCCACTTGCCGTGATGGACGAAGCTTACGCCGATGGTGAAACGGATGAATTCCTTTTCCCGCGGGTATTCCCGAATGCTAAAAAAGTAGATCAAGATGACTCACTGATTTTCTTTAATTTCCGCAATGATCGCCCGCGCCAACTTGCCGAAGCACTCGGCATGGATGAGTTTGAAAAGTTTGACCGTGGCGAATACAGCCCACCTGTTGTCACGTGCCTTACTGAGTATGATAAAAAACTATTGGCACCTGTCGCCTTCCCCCCTGAGCGCCCTTCTACCAACTTGGCGCACGTAATTAGTTTGGCAGGCTACAAGCAACTGCACACATCAGAAACTGAAAAATATGCCCACGTAACCTTTTTCTTAAACGGCGGACGCGAAACACCTTATGCGGGTGAAGATCGCATTATGATTGATTCTCCACGGGTGCATACATACGATGAATGCCCAGAAATGAGCGCTGAAGAATTGGCTGATGTCGTGATTGATGCGGTCAACAAACAAAAACACTCATTTATTGTTGTTAATTTCCCTAATGGCGACATGGTTGGTCATTCAGCAATACCCGAGGCAATTATCAAAGCGGTTGAAGCACTCGATACACACGTTGGCAGGGTCTTAGATGCTGCCGTTGAAAATGATTATTCTGTTATCGTTACAGCCGATCATGGTAATTGTGATGAATATATCGACCCATTTTCTGGCGAGCCAAGCACCCAACATACGGTTTACCCTGTACCTTGTTTGATTATTGACAAGTCGTTTTGGAAATTACGCACCAGCGGTGGTTTGAGCAATCTTGCACCTACTGTGCTTCATTTAATGGGCTTGCATAAGCCTGATGCAATTAGTTGCAAGTCTTTATTGTTAGAAGAAATGACTAAATCAGATACGGCAAGTACTTATTAGTTATTCACAAAAACCCGCGTCCTTCGACTCCGCTTAGGGAGCTGCTACTTTCTAGCTTCCTGAGCAGAATCGAAGGGCGCGGACGGACTCTACTAATTTACCCATCGCCAACTTAAAGCCTTTAATCCACATCATTGATGAATATTTAAGCATAAACAGTACTCTCAACTTACTTTAAAAGTTACAGATTACTATTATGAAGTACCTCCACATCTTTCTACTGCTCACCATCCTACTCGCAAATGCTTCAAGTTTTGCCAATGAGCCCGCACAATTTTCTGGCATCATTGATTCGCACAATCAAGTACGCGCAAAACATAATCTACAGCCCCTCACATGGTCAAACTCACTCGCCCAATATGCACGACAGTGGGTTGATCACTTAGCAGAAACACAAAACTGCGAAATGATCCATCGCCCCAATTACGATGGCGGGGAGTTTCAACAAATCTACGGTGAGAATTTATTTTGGGCAAGCGCGGTTGAACTGGCAACAGGTCAAAACCAGCAACAACAATTCACACCAACAGAAATTGTGAAAGCATGGGCAGAAGAAGAAAGTTTTTATGATTACCAAACGAATCAATGTCAAGCAGGAGAAGACTGCGGACACTACACCCAAATGGTCTGGCATGAATCACAACAGGTAGGTTGTGCTATTGCTGTCTGTGGCGATAAATCACAGATTTGGGCATGTAACTATCATCCTCGCGGAAATTATATTGGTGAAAGACCTTATTAAATGCCCCGCTAATATATTTCTATGATTAGCCGCTACTTTTTACCAGCTTCCCAACCGTCATGCCTTGCACAAGAATTGAGAAGATTACGATTACATAGGTAATAACCAACAATGCTTCGCGGTGCTCACCAGCAGGCAAAGTTAAAACCAAGGCGATTGAAATACCACCACGCAAACCACCCCATGTTAAAATTCTTACGATTTTTGGCGTAAAGGTATGACTTAGCCTTAAAAGTGAAACGGGTATACCAACCGCAATAAAGCGAATCAATAAAACCACAGGAATCATAATCGCGCCTGCTAATAAGTACTGCGCCTCTAAGGTCAGTATCAACACTTCTAAACCAATTAACACAAACAACATGGCATTGAGAATTTCATCAATCAACTCCCAGAAGTTATCCAGATGCTCACGCGTTTTATCCGACATGGCGTGTTTTCGCCCCCTATTACCAATCATCAAACCTGCAACCACAATCGCGATAGGCCCTGAAATATGCATCGCACTTGCCATCGCATAACCACCTAAAACTAATCCCAATGTGAGTAAAATCTCAACCTGATAATTGTCGATGCTGGCAAGCATACGGAAGGTGATGTAGCCAATAACTAATCCAAATACTGTACCGCCGATAACTTCCTGACCAAACAATACAGCAACACCCATTGCGTCTAATTGTGCATGCCCGCCATCAGCACCGACTACAAAGCTTAATAAAACAAGGAAAACCACAACAGCAACACCATCATTAAATAATGATTCACCCGCTATTTTTGTTTCTAATGATTTTGAAGCACCTACTGTTTTTAAGATGCCCAGCACTGCAATCGGGTCTGTTGGAGAAATTAGAGAACCAAACAATAGACAATAAATTAGGGGAATATCTAAGCCCAACCAACCAAATATAAAGTACGAGGCGTAGCCCACCATGAAGGTTGATGTAATAACACCTACGCTGGCAAGAATCGCCACCACCCATTTTTGTTTTATTAATTCTTCTAAATGAACGTGCAATGCACCTGCAAATAGAAGCGCACTCAACATACCTTGCATGAGCGCTTCATTAAAATCGATTTCTTTCAAAAAAGATTTGGCATGATCAGCAATTGGCAAACCAAATTTACCCAATATCACAATACCTAATGACATCAACAAGGCAATCACCAACAAACCAATGGTGCTAGGAATCTTAAGAAAACGGTAATTGATATAACTAAAAATTGCAGCCAAAGATATTAAGATGGCGATAGTGTCGATGATACCCATTGTTTTAAAACCCTTTTTATTTAGCCACAGAAACCACGAAGGAAAGAAAGTTCCCTCCACCTAGCAGGGGGAGGGCTAGGGAGGGGGTAGAAACGTTGTAGTATAAATAAATCTACGCTACAACGCTTCATAAGCCTCACCCCAGCCCTCTCCCCTACTTAGGGAGAAACTGATCAAGTCCAATTATTTTATCTTTTTCCGTGCCCTTCTGTGGATTCCGTGGCAAAAAACCTAAAGTCCCATCGCTTTACGAATCACTTCATTCTTCACTAATGGAATTTGATTAAACATTTTCATGCCAAAATTTCGCGCTGAAATTACCGATGTTGCACTGTGCCCGAATAGTAACCTAAAACCTTCCATTGCTCGCATAGTTATTACATTATCGCCACGTCTTGCGCGCTCATATCGCCTTAGTAACTTCATGCCACCTAAATCACCTGTTGAGTTTGCAACTAAATCTGCAAGTTCTACCGCATCTTTTATACCGAGGTTTACACCTTGCCCTGCAAGAGGATGAATCGTGTGTGCAGCATCACCAACCAAGGCAATGCGCTCTTTTACATACGGTGTTGCTTGCGAGCCACGCAAAGGAAAAGCGCCACGTTTACCGACTCTGCTTATTTTACCCAGTTTATAATCCAACGCTTCTGCCAGAGCTGCTTTAAAATCTGTTTTACTCAAGGATAGGTAATAATCTGCTCGGTCAGCGGGCAAAGTCCAAACAATTGAACTAGAGCCATCAGACAGCGGTAAAAACGCCAAAGGCCCTGTCGATTGAAAACGTTGCCACGCTGTAGCCTCATGCGGTTTTTCAGTCTTAACCACTGCGACTAAACCACTTTGACCATAATCATCACGATCAATATCAATGCCTGACAATGTGCGCACTTGCGAATTTGCACCATCTGCACCTACTAATAATTGTGCACTCAACGTATTCCCGTTTTCAAGCGTGACTAAAACATTGTTGTCACTCACATTAAAATCAGATATTTTTGCTGGGCAAATCAAATCAGCATTTGAGTTTCCATTCAACGCATCTGTCAACGCTCGTTGAATGACAATATTCTCAATAATATGTCCAAGCTCTGGCTCACCCAATTCAGCGGCTTCAAAGCGAACATTGCCATCACCCGCCTCATCCCAAACATCCATCACTTCATAAGGAGATGCGCGCATTGCTAAAATATCATCCCACGCTCCCGCTTTAGTCAAAGCATTTTGTGATGCTCTGCTAATGGCAGAAACACGCAGATCATATTCTGAATCATCTATAAACTTTGGGGCTTCGCGTGCTTCAATGACGGCAACTTTACGTCCTGAGCTTGCCAGCAAACACGCCAAAGTAGCGCCAACCATGCCGCCACCATTGATAATAATATCGTATTGTTTCATAGCGATGCCTTCAGTTTTAAACCTCGCGCTAAACGAGACTGCCTGTAATTGATGCCCATACTTTGTCGAGTAAACAGTTTACGCAATGGAGGTAAGCGATCAACCGCCAACAAACCACCTGCGCGCGCATGACCCAGTAAAAAATTATCATTAGAAAATAATCGCACCAGTGAATCGGTATATCGCACGGTTGTTTTTATATCCCCTGCTCTTAGCGCCTCGTATTCTGTTAACAACGCAGTACCACTCAAATCATCGCTGTATTTAGCAAGCAAATCAGCTAACACGGCAATATCACGCATTGCCAAATTTAACCCTTGCCCTGCCACAGGGTGCATGGTGTGCGATGCATTACCAATGATTACCGTATGTGGAGCTGTATTTTTCTCCGAGGTTACTAGCGCTAGCGGAAAACTTGAACGCTTACCAACTTTGGTAAATCGCCCTAAGCGATAGCCAAACTCTTCGCCTAGCTTTTTGAGAAAAGCTTCGTCATCCAGCGCCAGCGTATCCTCAAGTTCTGCCATGCCATTTTTGGTATCGTGCGTCCAAACTAACGAGCAACGATTGTCAGACATAGGCAATAACGCAATTGGCCCCGAATCTGCAAAGCGTTCAAAAGCTTCGTTATTATGAGGCTTTTCGGTAGATATATTGGCAACGACTGCGGCCTGATGGTAATCGGATTTCTTTACGCCGATGCCTGCAATTTCACGTATTTTTGAATTCGTGCCATCCGCAGCAATCAGTAATTTAGTGCTTATGGTTCTCTCTTTATTCTCTTCACCTTCAACTAAAGTAAGCTCCAACCCAGCTTCAATCTCTTTTGTGGCTATAACACTAGCGGGAATGATTTGCTCCAACTGCTCTTTATGATCATTGAGTACATCATAGAGTTGCTTGCCTAATACGCGACTTTCAACAAGATAACCCAAAGCAGGTACTTTTTCTTTTTCTGCGCTTAAACGTGCTGCACCAAAATGCCCACGATCAGACACGTGAATTTTATCTATAGGCGTAGTTTGTGATGCTAGGTTTTGCCAAATGCCCATACCAGAAAATATACGGCTTGAACCATAAGAAAGTGCAATCGCACGGTCATCATAAGAAGGTTGCTCGCTAACACCGAACTTGTAAGTATCCACAAGACCAATTTTCAGCGTTAAAGGCAACAATGCAATCGCAAGATTTGCGCCAACCATGCCACCACCGACGATAAGTATATCGTAGTCTGTTTGAGACTCTCTTTGGCTGTTTTTTTCGCTCATAAATTTTTACGGTATCTCTAATAACGATAACTGTGGCATAGAAAACCACATTCTAGTGAGAAAAACTATTTACCTCACCTTACCTCACTAAAGGAAAAACTGAATAAGTCCAATTATATTTAGCTTGCCAAATCCGTCGATATTTCCCACGAAGATCGGCGCAATAGAATGACTATTACGTCTCACCTCGTGAAAAATAGCGACAAATTTTTCTGCGCTAAATTCTAATCGACTTAATCAGCCTTTCCTAAAGAAAGGTCAGAAACAGACTAAAAAAGCTATATTTTGAATACAAATCATCGAAAAAGAGGGGGGGTGGCTAACTAAATATAGGTAAAACAGTATTAATCACCCTTTTTAGCTGATATTACGACTATTTACCCTGCCATCCATGCTTCAATATCATTTACTTCTTTAATTAAGTCTTTGGTCAGTACTTCATGACCATTCTTTGTGATCAAAATATCATCTTCAATACGAATGCCGATATTCCACCACTTTTCATCCACCTCATCACTCGGTGAAACGTATAAACCAGGCTCTACTGTCAATGTCATGCCCGCTTCAAGCTCGCGCCACTCCTCATCAATCTTATAATCACCGACATCGTGTACATCAAGCCCTAACCAGTGACCTGTTTTGTGCATATAGAAGGGGAAGTATTTATTTTCTGCGATTAGTTCGTCAACATCACCATCAAGTAAGCCAAGCTCTACTAAACCTTCCGTGATTACGCGCACCGCAGCATCGTGTGGATCAATCCAGCGATTACCTGGTTTACATTGTTCGATAGCCGCGTATTGGGCGTCTAACACGACTTGATATAGCTGACGTTGGGCTTCGGTAAATTTTCCATTAATAGGGAAAGTACGTGTGATGTCGCTAGCATAACCTTGATTTTCTGCACCCGCATCAATCAGTAATAATTCGTTATTTTTGAGTACATCGTTATTTTCAATGTAGTGCAAAATACAGCCCCACTCGCCACCGCCAACGATGGTGGTGTAGGCAACTTCCATCCCTGCTTTTTTAAATTCATGCAGGTATTCGGCTTCAATTTCGTATTCCATCATTTCAGGCTTACAGGTTTTCATCGCCCGTTTGTGTGCCTTAACAGAAACCGCGCCAGCATCACGCATAAGTTTTTGCTCTTGTGGTGATTTGAATAAGCGCATTTCATGCAAGAAACGATCGAGTGAAATAAATTCATGTGGTGCTTGAACGCCATTACGTACTTTAGCGCGCAACGAGTTTACCCATGAAATAACCTGCTTATCAAAATCAAGATTATTACCGACACTGTAACAAACCTTGCTTCGGTTCTCCATCAAGCCTGGCAAAATCTCATCAATATCATCAATCGGGAAGGCATCATCAGCATTGTAGTCTTCAACTGCGCCATCTAAACCAACCATGCGCCCTGTCCATTGCTCGGTCTTCGGGTCTTTCTCTCGGCAGAATAAAATATATTCACTCTCTTC
>JALSLX010000151.1 GCA_026988095.1 Thiotrichaceae bacterium | reverse complement strand
TTGGCTTTCATTATCTTGAAACCGTACAAAATTCTCTATCCCTACAATGGCTTGATAAGAAAGATGCGCCAGAGTTCTTAGGCAAGATGATTGCCGCAAAATCAGCGGCTGCTATTGTCTCCTTCTCCTTAGTTTGGTTCTTATTTGAATGGCTAGGTTTAGATTATCAATGGATCTATTTTGTCGGTGGTAGTATTTCAATTGTGATAGCCATCTACAGCTGGTTTAATTTTTCTACTTTTCCGCAAAAAGTTTATCAAAGTAAAAAACTCATTTTACGTAAACGCTATTGGCTCTTTTACGCTCTACAGTTTATGGGTGGCGCTCGTAGGCAAATTTTCGTGGTGTTTGCAGGCTTCTTAATGGTCGAAAAGTTTGGTTTTAGTGTGGGCGAAATATCCATGCTTTACTTAATCAATGCTACTTTGAATATCTTTCTCGCGCCTCGTATCGGTAAGCTGGTAGGCTTGATTGGCGAGCGCCGTACCCTCATTTTTGAATACATCGGTTTGATCGCAGTTTTTATAGGGTATGCCGTCGTAGAAAATGCAAACTTTGCCATTGCTTTGTACGTGATTGACCATCTCTTTTTTGCCATGGCAATAGCTCAAAAAACCTATTTTCAAAAAATCGCCAACCCTGCTGATATTGCATCAACCGCTGGCGTATCTTTCACCATTAATCATATTGCGGCGGTTGTGATTCCTGTTTTATTTGGCGCACTGTGGATTCACTCTCCTGCTTTAGTTTTTTACATTGGCGCAGTTATGGCAGGCATTTCGTTAGTGCTAGCGTTTAACGTACCCAATGCACCAGATGCTGGCAACGAAACAATTGTGGGTCACTTTGGTAATCACGCTACCGAAGCTAAGGCATCATGATGAATAGCGCTATATTCAGAGCAACGTTTGTGTTTTTTTTGATGACTATAAATCTAAGTATATTTTCGGCAGACGCTGATGAAGTGAATGGTAAGCGTTTAGCAAAAAAATATTGTAGCGAATGCCATCAAGATGATGGTAACAGCAAAGACGACAGCATCCCGAAAATCGCAGGGTTTTCTGCCGCCCTCACCTACGATATTCTCGACCAATTCAAGAGCGGTTATCGTGATGCAAAAGAGATAAAAAACAAAGACGGCCAAATGACTAATATGGTGAAGATAAGCAAAAGCCTGAAAGAAGATGAGATTGAAGCACTCTCCTTTTATTTTTCAAAACAAACCTTTAAACCAGCAGTGCAAGCATCCAATGAATCATTAGTAGAAACAGGTAAACAGCTACATTTAGATTTATGCAATGATTGCCATGTAGACCTTGCAACGAATAGCGATGACGATGCGCCTATATTGGCAGGTCAATGGAAGGCATACTTAACAGAACAGTTTGATCACTTCTCTAATCGTACAAGAAAAATGACACGCCGTATGAAACGAAAATTTAGAAAATTGGATGATAACGATAAACAAGCCTTAATAGAATTTTATGTGAGTAGTGTAAAAGAATGAGCTATCTATACCTCGCCATCGCAATTATTGCAGAAGTCATTGCAACGAGTGCCTTAAAAGCCTCAAATGAATTCACAAATCTGATTCCTAGCGTGATTGTTATTATTGGCTATGGTGTTTCATTTTATTTTATGATGCTAGTGTTAAGAACCTTACCCCTAGGTATAACCTACGCCATATGGTCTGGCGTTGGCATCGTCTTTGTTGCCATAATAGGTACATTTTTATACAAACAAACACCTGATTTACCTGCCATTATAGGCATGGGTTTAATCATATCTGGTGTTGTGATTATTCACCTTTTCTCTAAAAACATCACACATTAAAGTCACAAAAGTCGCACATTAAGGATACAAAAAATGAGAATATTACACACCATGCTCCGCGTAGGAGACCTAGATAAATCCATCGAGTTCTACACCAAAATTCTTGGCATGAAAGAACTACGCCGTAAAGAATACCCAGATGGGAAATTCACCCTAGCTTTTTTAGGTTATGGCGACGAAGCTAACAACACAGTGTTAGAACTCACGTACAACTGGGGTGTAGAAAACTATGAACTAGGCACTGCCTTTGGTCACTTAGCCATCGGCGTACCTGATGTTTATGAAGCTTGCGAGAAAATGAAGGCAATGGGTGGAAAAATCATCCGTGATGCTGGCCCAATGAACGCGGGTACAACCATTATTGCATTTTTAGAAGACCCAGATGGTTATGAGATTGAGTTGATTGGTGGTCGGGAGTAAACACTTTTAAAAAGTGAATTTATACTTGATCAGTTTCTCCTTAAAGGCCATCAGACCCGAATAGCTTGCCTTTTATTCCTTGAAAATGCAAAACCAGTAATAGCTAATCCTGTTATTAATAATACTAAGAACCACTGAGAGAGTGTAGGTACATTTACAGGCGTATTAATTGCTATGAAATTTCCTACGATAGGAGCACCATTAATTATAGCCAGTCCTTTATTTATAGGAGGACCAGCAGACCCCATATCGAAAGTTAAAGTATTCCCACCACCATTAGTGAAGGTCAAAAGAGGGGTTCCAGCTACTGGTGCAGTTGTATCATCGACATACCAACCTGTTGCCACACCATATTCTAAATATGTTGTGGTTGTTGGTGATATTACTGCGGGTAATGTCATATCCGCTTGAGTCCAAGTATTTCCACCAATTTGAAAATTAGCACTAAAATTTGTCATTTGATTCATTAGACAGTTAGTGCAAGTAGTTGGGTAATCAAAGCTAATTAGCCCCGTTCCGCCTGATGGAAAAGTAAACGATATACTGTAACTTTGAGAAAATGCTTGTTTCGAAAAGCCTATTAAAGCTAATAAAAACAGCGTTTTAAAAAACTTAGACATTGATAGTCACCTCATTATTCATCAATATTTACCTTACTAAATAATCCTATAATTCCTTTTAAGATCATATTTACCAGTACCTTAACTGCTTTGTGCCTGATTTATATCATAAAGAAAAGTACCAACCTATATTTTTAATTAATCTTTTCAAAAATATTTTCAGCTCACCACACGTCATGGTTACACATGCCAGTATCCTTAGCACCATCCCGTAGATTAAGCCTAAGATTCATCAATTCTTTACTCTAGATTCCATGTAAATAATGTTAACGAAGTTTAAAATACTTGCATTTCATTATTTTTGGGATTATATTCCCAAAAGAACAAACAACCACGAGAACATAATCATGAAAACAAGAACAAGATTAACAGCTTTAGCTGCAACACTTCCCCTTAGTACTTTTTTAATTGCATGCGGAGGAGGTACTTCCACAACAACGAGCACTGGTGTACCAGGTACTATCAAATCTACTGCCATATCATCAGGAACAATTACAGGGTTTGGTAGCGTCTATGTAAATGGCGTGAAATTTGACACAAATAACTCATCATTTGATATTGAAGGCATCGAAGGCTCACAAGACGACCTTGCCATCGGCATGGTGGTAAAAGTAAACGGAACTATTAATCCAGACGGAGTAACAGGAACGGCAACACGTATTATTTTTGATGATGATTTACAAGGCCCTGTAACTAACTATGTAATTAATCAAAATGGTCAAACTGCAAGCTTTACGGTACTCGGTACAAATGTAGAAATTGACAGTAAAACCACTCATTTTGACGATGATAACGGATCAATTAGCCTTAACAGCATTAGAAATGGGGATATCGTTGAGCTCAGTGGTTTCTTTGATGCTAATGGAACGCTCATAGCTTCTCGTATTGAGGGTAAAAATGGCACTGACAGTAATATTGAAGTAAAAGGTAATATTACTAATCTAGTACTTGCCACAAGTAATTTCACTATCAACGGCATTCAAATTGATGCTTCAGGCGCAAGATTCGAAGACCTTCCTAATGGCTTACGTGAAGGCGCTTATGTTGAAGTAAAAGGAAGCTATGACGGCACTAGAATCATTGCAATAGAAGTTGAATCTGAAGAATACGAATACGACGATAACGATGAGTTTGAAGTTGAAGGATTCATTACTAATTACAATGGCAATAGCAGCTTTATAGTGAACGGTATTACGGTAGACATCAGTAATAACCCAAGAATGGAACCCCGTAATTTACAACTTGCTAATAATCTACAAATTGAAGTTGAAGGTCGCTTGGTGAACGGAGTATTAATTGCTAGTGAACTTAAAATGCGCGGTGGTGAAATTGAAGTTTCAGCGCCAATCACTTCAGTGGATATTGCCAACAATCGTTTTGAAGTAGAACCAGTAAATGGACAAAGAATTGTTATTCTTACAGGAACAGGAACTCAATTTGAAAATGACCTAAGCAATAGTTACTCAGTACGCATCAGTGATTTAAGAATTGGTCAATTTGTAGAGGTGGAAGGTTACCAAAATAGTGATGGTAGTATCACTGCCCATGAGGTTGAAATTACACGTCCTGAAGAAGTGGAAGTCCAAGGAGTTATTGAAAGCTTTCAAGCCAACACGATTACGATACTTGGCATTAATTTTGAATTAGCAAGTTTTACACGTTTTGATAGCGATGGAAGCTCTATTCGATCAATCGATGCATTAAGATCTAGAGTGAACTCTGGAGAAAGAATATTAGTTGAAGTAGAACTTATTAATAATACAAATACGATTTCTAAAATAGAAATTGAAGACTAATTCAGGGTTAGTATTCCAATCCTAAGAAATTATTCGAATATTCTTAATTTATTAATCGCTCCAAAAGTAGTTACTTGCTTCCCACGCCCTTTGACTCCGCCCAGAGAGCTACTTCTGAGTAGTTCCCTGAGTGGAGTCAAAGGGTACGGAGACGGAGACGGATACTGGCATCAGCCAGTATAATGAACGCGAGACTACAACAACACTTAGGCAGTTTTTCAAGAGAGGAGTTTTATTCACACTACATGGCTCTAGCCTTTGAAGAAAACACGTGCTTTATAGCTTTTAACATTACCACCCCCCCTGTTTTTCGCTGTTTTGTATTATCGACAATGCTACAATCTCCCTCATGCCCAGTCCCTTTTCAAAACAAACTTTCCTTTTATTACAAGGTGTTGCCACACCCTTTTTTCCCGAATTAGGTAAAGCCTTGGAATCAGCGGGTCACCGCGTTTTAAAAATGAATTTTTGCGGTGGGGATTTACTCTCGGGTCGATTCTTTTCAAATACACTTAAAAACATCAACTACCGTGGTGGTTTGCAGGGGCTTGATGCTTTTTATATTTCGATTTTTGATGAGTACAACATCACTGATATTATTCTATTTGGTGACACCCGCCCACTTCATACGCCAGCTGTGCGCATCGCTAAAGAGAACGATATTACAGTTCATGTATATGAAGAAGGTTACTTTCGTCCAAACTGGATAACGCTTGATACTGGGGGAGTCAACGCATTTTCGAGCCTTTCAAAAGACCCTGACTATTATCTAAACTATTTTCAGTCTGGTTCATCAAATTCTCTTTTTGATAATAACCGTCATGAGAAGGCAACCATTAATACAGGTGGTGGACTTGCTATTAGGGCTTGGCACGATATTCGTTATCACGCGGCAACCATACTACTGAAAGCACATTTCCCACATTATCAATCGCATCGACCTGAGCGAGCATCTAAAGAATATTGGGGCTGGATTAAGCGTCTGCCTAGCTTATTTTTATATTATAACGATCAATCAAAGCAAAAAATCACTTCGCTATTAAGAAACCAAAAAGCATTTTACCTCCTGCCTTTGCAATTGGATGGTGATTCGCAAATGCGTATTCATTCACCTATAAATACGGTGACCGAACTCATTGAAACTGCGCTTAAGTCATTTTCAAGCCATGCTCCACACGATAGCGTGTTAGTGATTAAAAACCATCCGCTTGATCCTTGGTTTGTTGATTATCCTCAGCTAATTAATACCGCCGCTAAAAAATATAATATTGCCAAGGATCGTGTCATGTATCTTGAATCAGGCGATCTAAATAGTTTATTAAAAAATGCCAAAGGGACTGTTTTAGTCAATAGCACGGTGGGTACATCAGCATTACAACTAGGATGCCCCGTCATTGCCTTAGGTTCTGCGATTTATGATATGGCGGGTTTAACGTTTCAGGGGGCTCTTGATCAATTTTGGACGGAGGCTAGCCCACCCAATAAAGAATTATTTGATAACTTTCAAAAGATAGTCATTGAAAAAACCCACATCAACGGTGCTTTTTATAATCGCCAAGGTATTGAGATGGCGGTGCGGGGAAGCTTGTCAAAACTCATAAATACGCTAAGCTAGCAAACAATGACAAATAGAAAAAATATACTCATAACTGGCGCAAGTAGTGGCATTGGCAAAGCATTAGCAAACCGCTATGCCTGCGAAGATTCTCGTTTATTCTTATTTGCAAGAAATACCGAAAAACTAAAACAAGTAGCAAACTCTTGTGTGCAAAAAAAAGCTGAAGTTATCATTTATTCTATCGATATTACCAACACAGAAGCCGTACAAGAATTAGTTGCTAACGTTGATGCAGAATATCCAATTGATCTAGTTATTTGCAATGCGGGTGTCACT
>JALSLX010000150.1 GCA_026988095.1 Thiotrichaceae bacterium | reverse complement strand
ATGAACATGTCAGGAGGAATGGATTGCTCTGATCCCATGCATGCATCAATGGATGCGTGTAAAAATAAAGATAAATCCAATATGGCAGGAATGGATCATGGAGGCATGGATATGTCGGGCGCTAAGCCTGTAAAGCATGCGGCTACTGAATATGGTCCTCATGTTGATATGCGTTCTGAGGCACCACGTTTGGGTATCAGTGATCCAGGCATTGGATTGCGTAATAACGGGCGCAAAGTTTTAACGTATGCTGACTTGCTAAACCTTTACCCAACAGAAGATAAGCGTAAACCATCACGTGAAATTGAACTTCACTTAACCGGCAACATGTCTCGCTATATGTGGTCAATCAACGGTGTTAAATATGCGGATGCAAAACCGATAGAACTAAAATTCGGTGAACGTGTGCGATTTACATTGGTTAATGACACGATGATGAGCCACCCTATGCACTTACATGGTGTTTGGAGTGAATTGGAAACAGGCGATAGTGATTACTTACCTAGAAAGCATACTGTAATTGTGCAGCCAGGTGCTAAGGTTTCTTATCTAGTTACCGCTGATGCCCATGGGCGTTGGGCATATCATTGCCACTTGTTATATCACATGTTAGGCATGTTCCGTGAAGTAAGAATATCTTAGGAGAATAAAAAATGAAAAATAATGTTAAGAAACTAATTCCGTCGATAGTTCTAGGGCTTTCGATGGTATCCCCTGCTTTTGCAGGCATGGAAGATGACCCTGTTGAGCTAAAGCTCATGTTAAATAGCTTTGAAGTGGGCCGTGTTGATAATACTAATGTAACCTCTTGGGAAGGAGGGCTTTGGATAGGCAAAGACTTAAATAAGTTATGGATTATGTCAGAAGGCGAACGCGCTGCAGGTGAAACAGAAGGATCTGAAAATCGCCTATTATATAGCAGGGCTATTTCTCCTTTTTGGGATCTTCAAGCAGGCTTGCGACACGATACGGTTCCAGGAGAAAGTAGAAACTACGCAAATATTGGTATACATGGTTTAGCGCCTTATTATTTTGAAACAGACGCTAATATATCGTTTGGTGAAAATGAACAAGTTAAGTTAAATGCTCGTCTGGAGTATGAAATGATGCTCACACAAAAGCTTGTTTTATCCCCTGAAATTGAATTTAACGCTTACGCTAAAGATGATGCCGCAATGGGTGTCGCTTCAGGGCTCTCGAATATTGGAGCAGGTCTACGTTTACGTTATGAAATAAAGCGTGAATTTGCACCATATATTGGCATTAATTGGGGTAAAAAGTTCGGTGGGACAGCTGACCTTGCAACCGCAGATGGAGGAGATGCCAGCGAAACCATGTTTGTAGTAGGTGTTCGTGCCTGGTATTAATTAGTACAAACCATCTAAAAGAGGGAGTGTGTGCTTACTTAATATGATTTTTATTTTCATTTAAGATAAGTATATGCCCTTCTGTTTTTTAGGAGAACAACAATGAAAAAACAATCACGCAGAACATTTATTAAATCAGCAGGAGCAAGTTTATTACTACCTTTATCTACAACATCTCTATTAGCAAAAACCTCACCTGCAGGTTTAAATACCTTTGTCGTGCCACCCTTAAATACAGGCGTGCGTGAAGGTAATAAAGTTAGCTACAAGTTATCTATTAATGCAGGCAAGACGGAATTTTTCAAAGGTGTAAATACGCCAACATTAGGCTTGAATCAAAGCTATCTTGGTCCTGTACTTCGTGCCAAGCGTGGTGATACTGTTAGCATAAAAGTAGAAAATCATATCAACGATGTAACCACTGTACATTGGCATGGAATGACTTTGCCAGCGAATATGGATGGTGGTCCGCATCAACCAATTAATCCCAATAAATCGTGGGTATCGGAATATGAAATTCGTCAAGAAGCAGCAACACTGTGGTATCACTCTCATACAATGCATAAAACGGGTCCGCAGGTTTACTTCGGCCTAGCAGGTATGTTTATTATTGATGATGAGGGTAGTGATAAATTAGGTCTGCCTGATGAATACGGTGTTGATGATATTCCATGCACTATACAAGATAGACGGTTTAACCAAGACGGTACTTTTAGTTACCTAAATACGATGCAAGATAATATGATGGGCATGAAGGGTTTTATCATTATGGTCAATGGCGTGGTTGCACCAACATTAGTAGCTAAAAGTACCTTGATGCGTTTGCGCTTGCATAATGGTTCGAATGCACGAACATACAACTTAGCCTTTGGCGATGGACGACCCTTTCATGTTATCGCGACTGATTGTGGCTTCTTACATAAACCGTTCCAAACAAATAAAATCAGCCTAGCCGCTGCAGAGCGTATCGAAATTCTTGTTGATGTGTCAGATAGAAAAGAAGTCATGCTAAAAAGCCTAGCCAGCTCAGGTGGTGGAGGTATGGGAATGATGCGCATGATGGGTGGTGATAAAGAATTAAATATCATGAAAATAGATGCCCGCCAAGCAAAACAATCGACACGAAAAGTACCAACAATATTACGTAAAAGTAACCTTCAGCTAGATCAAAAGAATGTCACTCAAACTCGAAAGTTTTCGCTACAAATGGGCATGATGGGTGGTGGTATGGGGAGAATGATGAACCGTATGAACGGTGCTGAGAATGAAGGTGGAATGTTCCGTATCAATGGAAAAAGCATGGATATTAATCGTATTGATTTTCAGGTGAAGGCTAATTCCACTGAAATTTGGGAGATAACTAATGACTCACCAATGGCGCATCCATTCCATGTGCATAATGTTCAATTTCGTATTTTAGATCGTAATGGCAAGCGCCCTCATCCTAGTGAATCGGGCTTGAAAGATGTCGTGTTAGTTCCTGGGCATCATTCGCGTGTTAGGATTTTAATGAAATTCCCAGAATACAGTGATGCAAAAATACCGTATATGTACCACTGTCATATTTTAGAACATGAAGATCAAGGGATGATGGGACAATTTACCGTAGTGTAAAGCAAGCGATAAAACTATCGAAGGAGAAATAAAATGTTTAAAAAATCAAAGTTAATACTAGTATTATTTTTAGCTACAAGCTTACTTGTTGCTTGTGGTAGCAAAGGAGAAAGTGCTGAAAATAAGGGTGTTGAAACATCGGATAAAAAAATAGAAGGTCGCTGGTATACCAGCGGACAATCAATGCGTGGCAAAAAAGTTTTTGAAGAAAATTGTGCAGTCTGTCACGGTGCTAAAGGTCAAGGCTTAGTAGCTGATTGGAAAAAGCCCGATGCAGCAGGGAAATTTCCAGCACCACCTTTAAATGGAACTGCACACACATGGCATCACTCCAAGGATCTGCTTAAACGCACCGTTAATGAGGGTGGTATAGCATTAGGTGGAACAATGCCTCCATTTAAAGATAATCTAACAGACCAAGAAAAAGAAGCAGTATTAGCGCATGTGATGAGCCTTTGGCCGGAAGATATTTATAAAGTATGGCAAAAAAGGAATCCTGCTACGAAATAAATTAAAATATATGAAAACACACGAAACATCAAGACGCTTTGACGAACTAGATATATTACGTTTTCTAGCAGCTCTTGCAGTCGTTTTTTTTCATTACACTTTTTTAAACATAACTGAATTTGAACAGCTTCCTAGCTACCCTATATTGGGCGAATTATTCAAATATGGTTATTTAGGTGTAGAGCTTTTCTTTATTATTAGTGGTTTTGTTATTCTATTAACAGCTTCTAAAAAAGATTGGCGTGGTTTTGTTATTTCTCGAATGGCGAGGTTGTACCCAGCTTTTTGGATTGCTGTAACGCTAACATTCCTAGGTATTGTGTTATTTGCTAGTGATATTATGCAAGTTTCATTTTCGCAGTACCTGTGGAATTTGACGATGGGTAGCGAGTTTGTCGGGGTGAAAAATATAGACCCTGTTTATTGGACGCTCCAAATAGAATTAAAGTTTTACTTTTGGATATTATTGATTTTATTCTTTGATAAAATTAAATACATTGAGAGCTTTATCATTGTATGGCTTGCTTTTTCAATTTTAGAAATTTATCACCTAGGTCATGGTTTCACACATTTTGCCCTGATACCGGAGTGGGCTCCTTACTTTAGCGCAGGTGCGCTTTTTTACCTTATTCAGGATCAAGGGCTTAATTTAAAACGCACAGGATTACTTTTTCTTACTTACTTATTGTCCCTATATTTTGCAATCGAGGGAGCTGAAGAAAGATCTCAATTATATGGCACAGAATTCTCGCCAATAGTTACCCTGGGTTTGATTACACTTTTTTACGCTTTATTTATTTTGATAATAATGGCTAAAACCACTCGCTTGTACCACCCTTGGGTTACCCTTCTAGGAGCTACCACCTATCCCTTGTATTTGATTCATCAAAAGTTAGGACAAATAGCCTATTTTCTTGTGGGTGATAGTATTAACAAATACTTGTTTCTTTTTATCGTTATCATCTCAATGATAGTTATAGCCTATCTAATACACAGGTATCTTGAGCTGGCCTTTAGTCGAGTGGTTAAAAAAAGATTAGAAGATATTTTTAGTAAAATTAGAAAGACAAAAGTAGCATCCTAGGGGGGGCAGATTGGGCTTTTAATTGATACTACTTGTAACATCTTTCTCGAGTATGCCACTCAATTATAGAAGTTATCATAAATGCACCAGCTCTTTTTCTGTGTGGTAACTTTCAGATTTTATCACCTTACTATAAACTCTATCATTCAAATTATTGTTTAATATGGAAATACCATGGACAAGAGTGATATCAAGCAAGCTGGTTTAAAAATCACCAAACCAAGAATAGAAATACTAAAACTGCTAGAGACCTCTGAAAAGCAGCATTTTACTGCGGAAGAGCTATACCAAGAATTATTGTCAAATAATATTAAAGTAGGTATTGCAACGGTATACCGTGTATTAACCCAATTTGTTGCAGCGGGGTTGATTATGAAACATAACTTTGAAGGTGATCAGTGTGTGTTTGAACTTGATCGCGGTGAGCATCATGATCATATGGTGGATATGAAGACGGGTAGAATAGTAGAATTTCATGATGAAATTATTGAGCAAAGGCAAATTGAGATTGCTGAAAAGCATGGCTTTACACTTATGGAGCACTCTTTAACGCTTTATGGCGAATTCAAATAGCAACAAGCACTACTCCTGTCACCTACACTGCACATCCGTGCAAAAGCATCAGTAAAAGTTTTGAAACAGCCTTTTTCAGTTTTTTTTGATTTTTAAACAACGGGTGCGAGTATTTAATGCAAATGATAACTATTATTGACAACTGAGAAAGGCAAGCATATAGTTCAATTCGTATTAAGAATGGTTATCATTATCTGTTCTTAAGTGACCTTCATTTGATACGGAGAAAACCATGTTAGTTTCATTTAAAAAAGTTACTATCACTACAATCTTAGGAGCTTTGGCGGTCAGTTTTGCGCTTATCCCAACGCTTGCTTCAGCGGATAGTGAAGTTAGCCTCTATTCAGCACGTAAAGAAAAACTCATAAAACCTCTACTGGATAAATTCACTGCCTCTACTGGAATAACTGTCAACTTGTTAACGGGTAAAGCAGATGCTTTGTTAAAGCGTTTGGAGGTCGAGGGGAAAAATAGCCCTGCTGACTTATTTATCACCACCGATGCAGGGCGCTTACACCGCGGTAAAGTTGCAGGTGTTTTTCAAGAAGTTGAATCTGATGTACTAAATAAAGCGATTCCTTCAAACCTTAGAGATAAAGATAGTATGTGGTTTGGCTTATCTCAACGCGCCCGCCCAATTATGTACGTAAAAGATAAAGTGAAACCAGAGGAGCTTTCTACTTATGAGGCTTTAGCAGATGACAAATGGAAAAATAGAATTTGTATTCGTGGTTCAGGGAATATTTACAATCAATCTTTAGTAGCATCAATGATTGCCAATATTGGGGCAGAGAAGACAGAACCATGGGCAAAGAAATTTGTTACCAACTTTGCACGACCTCCAAAAGGTGGAGATCGTGATCAAATTAAAGCGGCCGCTGCAGGGCAGTGTGATATTGCTATTGCAAATACCTATTATTTAGGAAAGATGATCCATGGTAAAAACCAAGCGCAAAAGAAAGCTGCTGCAGCAGTTGCAATCTTTTGGCCTAATCAGGCTGATCGTGGTGCACATGTAAATGTAAGTGGAATAGCCATGACAAAATCAGCAAAGAATAAAGAAAATGCTAGAAAACTAATGGAGTTTTTAGTGAGCAATGAGTCTCAAGAATGGTACGCTAGCGCAAACCATGAGTATCCTGTGAGAGAAGGGGTAAAATTAACAGATACGTTAATAAGCTGGGGGAAGTTTAAAGCAGATAGCCTTAACTTGTCTAATCTAGGTGAGCTGAATGCAGACGCGGTACAGCTAATGGATAGAGCTGGCTGGAAATAGCTTATTTATACTGACGAATAGTAAGGTATTCGTCAGTATAACGGTAATACGGTTGAAAATATTTTTGAGCCTTAACAGCAAGCAATATGTTGAAATGAATCGAAAAAATAAGGAGGATTAGCGAGCTGATCGAGCTGATAGAAGCTAGAAATAGGTAAGAAATAGGTAAGAAATAAAAAAAATAGCACTTTTTTATAATTATACATAGCCACCCCCCTTCTTTTTCGATGATTTGTATGAGTTTGGGGTTGTTTTTAAATACAAATCATCGAAAAAGAGGGGGGGTGGCTAATATAAATACCTCCAAATCA
>JALSLX010000149.1 GCA_026988095.1 Thiotrichaceae bacterium | reverse complement strand
CAACGACCCATCGTCGAGGATGAAATGATACGGAAACGAAGGCAATACAATCAAGAATTAAAGGCTTTTCAAAGGGAGCTTTATATTTGATATATTATCTCGGACAGTAGTGGGTGAATACCAGTATACATTTACGATCAGGCGATGTTTCAACCGTGGATTGCGGTCTTCACCGCAATGACGAGCTAACACCAGACTATATTGAATCCGCAAAAACAATGACTTGTAGCTTAATTCAACGACATTGGGGGTGGACTATTAATAACAGCCATTTTTTATTTTAACCACTTTTTTTCATCACTTGAACAAGGTTCATGCCTTTAAGCAGGTTCAATGCTTCATAAAGCGGATAGTCTTCCTCTGCGAGACTGGTTTTAGTCGCTTTTTTATCTTTCTTCGAGGTTATATCAGATTTTTTTTGCGGTTTATCACCATTAGGATTCGATAAGTGCCCACTCAAGTCAGCTTCTGATAGTGGCTCTATACTATCTGCTTTTTCTCCAGATTTCTTGAACTCTAATGTTGCTATTAAAACATCTGGCTCAATACCTTTAGCTTGAATTGATCGACCTGATGGTGTGAAATATCTTGCTGTGGTGATTTTTACAGCAGTTGTTTCATCTAACGGCAAAATCGTTTGCACTGATCCTTTACCAAATGTTTTCTTACCAACAATCAGTGCGCGTTTATGATCTTGCAATGCTCCTGCAACAATCTCTGAAGCTGAAGCTGATCCTTGATTAACCAACACCACTAATGGCGCGCCTTCTAGAAGGTCTCCTGATGTTGCATCGTAACGCATGAGGGCATCTGCTACCCGACCTTCGGTATAAACAATGTTTCCTTTGGTAATGAAAATGTCCGACACACCAACGGCTCCATTTAGAACCCCGCCGGGATTATCTCGCAAATCCAGTACTAAGCCCTTTAAGCTTGCTTTGTTTTCTTTTTTTAATTTTTCAAGCGCCTCTTTAACACCCGATGTGGTTTTTGATTGGAAGCTTGAAATACGTACATAACCATAACCTGCTTCAATCAAACGTTGCTTTACGCTGCTGCTAGTTATAATCGCACGAATTAGAGTAAATTTTAAACGCTTACTCTCGCCTTCTCTCACCACTAACAAGTCAATAGGCTCGCCTGGCTTACCTCGCATAATTTTGACAGCATCACTAATGGACATATCTTTAACAGATTGTTTATTCAAACGAACAATTAAATCCCCTGATTTAAGCCCAGCTTTTTGTGCTGGCGTATCATCAATGGGAGAAATCACTTTTATATAGCCATCCTCAAGACCAACTTCTATACCTAAACCACCGTACTCTCCTGATGTACCCTCACGTAACTCTGTAAATGCTTCTTTATCAAGATAGGCTGAATGAGGATCCAAACCTGTCAACATACCGCTGATAGCGTCAGTGATGAGTTTTTTATCATCCACTTCATCAACGTAGTCTTTTTTAATACGCGTATAAACTTCGGAGAATTTTTTTAATTGTGCTAAAGGTAAATGCTGAGAATCAGATTTTGCAAAAGCATTAAAACTAATGGTCGAAGATAATCCGATGATGGCACCTAGAAATACTCCAGTTACAATTGATTTATTTAAATGCATATTTTTCTCCGCATATTCATGCAGTTATAGTGTGTAATTCAATACTAGCGCAGTCAAGTGTGTATTGTTAGAGTTTGATTGAGGAAAAATGATCAACGACACCACCTCGCTGGGTTTTGATGAATTGAGCCCTTGCTAATTTCAAAATAAAGCCCAGGGTTTGCTAGCCTCCCCGAATTACCGACTGCCGCTATCACTTCTCCTGCTTTAACGATTTGTCCAACACGTTTATAAACACTTCGGTTGAAAGCATAGAGGCTTCGATAACTTTTATCGTGACGAATTATAACAACGTAGCCATAACCATTAAGTCTGCCGCTAAATTCTACTTTGCCACGCGCCACGGCATGAACATTTGTACCACCTGCTGCTGAAATTATCACGCCGTTCCATTTTATTTTGCTATTTCTTGCGCTACCGTATTTATGTGTAAGTTTGCCGCGTACAGGCCATGATAGCTTTCCTCTAAGTGATGAGAATGGCTTATTAGGAACAAAGTGACGATCAATAGCTTTAGTTGGCTTAGTAACTGTTGCCTTTTGAGTTATTTTTGCTGCCGCTGCCGCACTCTTCTTTTTCTTTCTTTCTAGCTCTTCTCTCTTTTGTTTTTGAGCAAGCTTTCGAATAACCCCTCTTAAACGAGCGTCATCTTTCTTTAATTTAGACAGCTTTTGCTCGTGAGATCTAACTACTTTTCTTTGTTTTTTTAATAAGCGGTCTTTTTCAACTAGTATTGATTTAAGAGCAATTTTTTTGTCATGCTGTGTAGCTTGCAACTTCTTTAAGGATAAGGAGTCTTTAGCTATTTGCTGCTGTACTTCTTGAATTTTATTTAAACGATTTTTTACTTTATTAATACGCTCTAAACGATGCTGATTCATATATTCAAAATATTTAACCGTACGGCTAATATCAGAAGGATCATCTTGTTTTAACAAAAGGCGTAAATGAGACTGCTTTCCAGAGGTATATAAAGCTTGCATTTGTTGGGCTAACGCATGCTTTTGCTCATTTGTTTTAATTTCTAGCTTTTGTTTTAACTTGTTAGATTTTGTAAGTTTACTGGTTAGCTGATTAATACTTCGCTCAGTCTGATGTAAATCACGTGACAGTTTATTTAGCTTATCTTCTGCAATACGAACATTTTTTCTTAATTTATCAGACACTATTCGTGAGCTTTTTAACTGAACATTTGCTGAGCTGATCTTTTTTTGCAGATTGGTTTGCTTTTGCTGTGTATTTTCAGCGGACGCCGAAATGTTTGTCACAATCAATAACAAAAATAAAATTTTATATGAAGTCTTTATCAACATCCGTGTATTTCTATTAGCCCGTTCTTTAGTTTATTGTTATTGTTGTTATCTGATCAATTTTTCATACTAACATTTAGCTTACTTTCTGCCCATTGCTATCTTTTGTGTATCTTGATAATCAAGCCATAACAGTATATTATTGTATTGTTGTTTTATAATATATTGATTAACGAATATATGGTTTTAATGAATACAAAAACGGATTGAATAGTTTATGAGTGCAAATTTAAAACAAGGTGCTGACGAGAGTTGCACATTAGTTAGTGATCTTTTAGTTAGAGAAGAAGATGTTGAAACTGCATCTCGCTCACTCAAAGCTATCTCACACCCACTACGTCTAAAAATTCTTTGTGTTTTAGGCGAAAACGAAGTTAGTGTTCAAGACATCGTTGAATGTGTTGGTACTTCACAAAGTAATATCTCTCAGCATCTAGCGATTTTGCGAGACAAAGGCATACTTGCTTCAAGAAAAGAAGCTAACCGTGTTTTCTATCGCGTTGGTGATGCACGCACACTTAAGCTAATCAGCATGATGCAGGAAGTTTTCTGCTCAACACGCTAAACCCTCACTTCTATATATCCCTAAGCGAGTTAAAGCTTAGGGATAATAATTTTTCATTTTTCCACACATAGAGCTTTACGAAAACCACCTCTGCGGTTATCTTATCGGCTTTATCTTCTTTAAAAGACTCCCATGCAAGAATATATTGATTTCGCACGTAACAACTTCCTCATTGTTGCCGGTTTTATTGGCGTTTTAGCCTTTATCATTAAGTCAGAACTTTCACGTTTATCCCGCAAATATAAGCAAATTAATGTGAATGAAGCTGTCATGCTATTAAACAAAGACAACACCGTTGTATTAGATGTGCGAGAAGACAAGGAAATTCAAGGCGGTATTATCAAAGGTGCTCGTCATATTAAGCTCGGTGAGCTTAGTGATAAAATAACAAGTGTAGGCAAAAACAAACAGGACTCTATACTTGTTTACTGTCGTAGCGGAAATCGTTCAGGCCATGCATGCCAACAATTAACTAAAGCTGGCTATGAAGACGTATCAAATTTGGCCGGTGGGATTCTAGCGTGGGAATCCGCAAATCTCCCTGTTACTAAACGATAATTTGCACACATAATGTCTGTAGAAGTCATCATGTACTCCACTCGTTTTTGCCCTTATTGTATGCGTGCACGACGTTTATTAAAAAGTAAAGGTATCGACTATGAAGAAATTCGTGTCGGTGGAAATGACGAGTTGTGGGAAGAAATGGAAAACCGCAGTGGGCGCAATACTGTTCCTCAAATTTTCATTAATAATGAATCTGTGGGTGGCTACGATGATATTGCGTTACTCAACCAACAAGGTGAGCTAGATAAAAAATTAGAATTATAGAGCAGTCTTACATAGTATTATGATGATAACAGTCTCTATAACCTGAATCCGTGACTTCAATACGACACAGTACGCAAGCTATTGATTCATCACGAGTTTAAAAAATACCCGCTTAACCTATGGGTGAAGCTAAGATTTTTTAAAATCTCGTGCTAAACCAATATCTACGCCCTGTATCCGTATTGAAGTCACGGAATCAGGTATAATTAAAACTTTAACAAGGATGGATTAGAAAATGGCTGATGAAAAAGAAGCAGTACAAACAGAAGAGCAAGAGCAGCAATTTATTATTGAACGTATCTATGTAAAAGATATCTCTTTTGAAGCACCAAATAGCCCCTCAATATTTACCCTAGAGTGGGAACCTGACACCAGCCTTAATTTAAATACCAATGTTAATGCGCTTGGTGGTGACCATTATGAAGTTGAACTTCAAGTGACTGTATCAGTAAAGAGCCACGACAAAACAGCATTCCTTGTTGAAGTTACTCAAGCAGGTGCTTTTTTAATTAAGGGTTACCCTGAAGAGCAACTCAATCATTTATTAGCAAGCTTTTGCCCTAGCAACTTATTCCCTTACGCTCGTGAAGTAATTGCTAACTTGGTATCTAAAGGCAGCTTCCCTGAAATGCATTTATCTCCCATCAACTTTGATGCACTTTATGCTCAGCGTTTAGAAGAAGAGAAAGCTAAAAGCGAAAAATAATTAATGACTGCCCCCAGCACTATTACAAAGATCGCAGTTTACGGTGCTGGCTCTTGGGGTACAGCTCTTGCTTTGCAACTTGCGCGCAATGGGCTAGATGTTCTGCTCTGGGATTTTAATCCAGAGCATATCGCGCTATATGATGAAGAGCGTGAAAATACACATTATCTGCCTGGAATTCCTTTCCCTGATAATCTACATTGCACCTCCTCATTAGAGGCAATGGTTGCTCACGCAAACGACCAACTCATCGTCATACCTAGTCACGGTTTTCGTGATCTACTAAAAAAGATCAAACCACTTTTACACAATGATCATGCGATATTTTGGGCAACCAAAGGTTTAGAAGTCGGCACTGGAAAACTACTCCATGAGGTATTGATTGACGAGCTAGGTAATGATATTCCTCATGGTTTAGTCTCAGGACCAACCTTTGCACATGAGGTCGCTAAAGGCTTGCCTTCAGCCATGACTGCCGCCGCATCTACCCCTGAACTTGCCACAAGAATTGCTGCCGCCTTCCAAGGTGGAAACTACCGTGTTTACACCAGCGATGATGTCTTAGGTGTCGAACTAGGTGGCGCAATAAAAAATGTTTTAGCTATAGCAGCAGGTATTTCAGATGGATTAGGATATGGCGCAAATGCCCGTGCGGCCATTATCACTCGTGGCCTTGCAGAAATTATGCGCCTTTCAAAAAGTATGGGGGCAAAAGATGAAACCATTATGGGGCTTTCCGGTGTAGGCGATTTAGTTTTAACCTGTACTGACAATCAATCACGTAACAGGCGACTAGGTTTAGCTTTAGGAGAAGGCAAAGATGTCGATTCTGCCATCGAAGAAATTGGCCAAGCCGTTGAAGGCGCTAAGTCCTCACATTGCATAGGCTTACTAGCAGAACGAGCAGGCGTTGAAATGCCAATTTGTGAATATGTACATAAAGTTATTTATGCTGGATTAGACCCCAAACAAGCTGTTAAAGAATTATTAGCTCGGCAATTAAAATCTGAGTTCTGAAATCTTAATTCTAATCACATCCATACTATTCTTCTATAAAACATAGCCTATCGAGAATAAATACCCATGAAATTATTAAAGAATGCCATTGCCCTAACTTTGCTAATAGTTTTAACAACAACGGTTACTAGCAGCTTTGCATCAGATCGAGAAAAAGAGAAACGTTGGGCAGAACAAATTGCTGATTCGCTCTTAGATGGTGATGCAATATACCTCAATGATGGACAGGCAGAATTTTTAGCGATTGATACACGCGCAGACGACCCAAAAGATACGGGCATAATTATTATTCACGGAATCGGAATTCATCCAGATTGGGAAACAGTCATACAGCCATTACGTGTACAACTAGCCGCTAATGGCTGGAATACTCTCTCCTTACAAATGCCTATTTTAGGTAATGATGCTACAGGTACCGACTACGAACCTTTAATGAAAGAAGTACCAGCCCGTATAGATGCAGGTATTCGCCAGATGACAAAAGCTGGCGCTAAAAAAGTCATTATCGTCGCGCATAGCTTAGGCTCACGCATGGCAAATTATTATTTATCACGTAAAAAAATATATCAAGAAGCTCAAACTGAAACTCCCATCGTTGGATACATTGGTATCGGGATGGGAAGTAGTGATTATATTGAAAAAATAAAAATCCCTATACTTGATTTATATGGAGAAAATGACTTACCCAGCGTATTAGCCTCTGCG
>JALSLX010000148.1 GCA_026988095.1 Thiotrichaceae bacterium | reverse complement strand
TCCACATCATAAAAAAGCTGATCTATCGCTTTACTAAATTCTACCGTATTTTCATTTTCTACCAATAAACCATTCACGCCATGCTCGACAATTTCTCGTGGCCCTGTTGGGCAGTCTGTGGCTACTACTGGGCATTTTAATGCCAGAGCTTCAATCAATACCATTGGGAAAGCTTCTGTTCTGCTACTAAGCGTAATGAACCTTGCGCCTGCTAAATAAGGAAATGGATTGCTTTGCGTGCCTACAAAATGGACTTTATTTTCTAGTTTTAGTTGTTTAACTTGCGCTTCTAATTCTGGACGTAACTCACCATCACCGACAATTACTAAGTCACAATCTTGCTGCATTTTACTGTTTGAATAAGCATTGATAAGAAGATCATAACGTTTTACTTCATGAAAGCGACCTAGCGCAACGATATAAGGTTTTGGGTGTTGATAAGGTTGATCGACCTGAGCAGTGATATCTTCAACATCGACTGGGTTATAAATACGAGATACATTTTTTAAGCCGTAATCACTGCGTAAAATACTGGCTACATCTTCTGACACGGCAATGATATTTTTTACTCGATGATAAGTTAGCTTAACCAAGGCAGATTCAAAAAAGCTTAATTCCCTAGGGTTGCAATGTACGGATAAAGCGGCATTTTTAAAAACCATTGCAGTAGGAAAGTTGGCCGTTTCCATAAAGCCATAAACGTAATCAAACTGTTCATTTTTGATTGTTTTGCGTAAATTGTAAGCGCGTTTAAAGACGTTAAAGACTTTTCCTAAAATGCTGGGCTTTTGAGGGCAGTCTAAATGAATCAACTTACCGGGTGCTTTATAGTGAGTATCATCGTCTTGAAAAACAATAATGCTGACTTCGTTATTTTTTGCGAGGGCATTGGCAAGGTTAATAGCGACACGTTGCCCTCCACCTAGGTCAAGATCTGCAATGACGATTGCTATTTTTTTCATTTTTGGTGTTGCCCAATTGTTTTAAAATTAACTATTTTTATAGTTGAGGTTGCTTAAATTTTAATCAATTTATAAGACGGAGGGAATTAAAGTTGGATAAGCTGAGGATTCTTGCAGATTGTTGGACGTGATACGCTAACGAAACCGTCATGCTGGCGTATGGCAGTATCCACCTCTGATACGGTAATGTTGTCTGTATGGATTGCTGTATTCACCACAATGACAGGGCAACATAGCTAAACGTACAACTTAAATCCAATTTTGTTAAGCCAAGCCTTCTCTTGCTGTAAGTCAGCTTCTAAAAGCGCACTGTTTTTTATATCTTCAGGTAATTTGAGATGTAGGCTATCAGTACTAGCTTCTACTTCGGGTAATATATCCTCATCAAGCCTCGCACGGTGTAACAGTACCGCTAAACGCAATAAAATACTGAGATACCGAATATCTTGTCTCTCATCTTCATGCAATGTTTCAAAAATATCAGCAGGTAGCTTCTTACGATGGGTATTCACAAGAATAGCAAGCCAATATTGCCTGCGACGCGAAAAACCTGGGATGTCAGCATACTCGAGAATGTGCGAGCCTTGCAGATGATGTTTATCATGGGTAATGCTCAAGCCTAATTCGTGCAATTCTGCTGCCCATGCCAGTGTAAGGTGTCTTTTTTTACGGATTCCCCATTCTTTTCTAACCTGTTTAAAACAATGCAACGCCGTTTTTTTAACACTTTCTGCGTGGTTGGCATCAATATTAAAGCGCACCATTAAGTCTTGCACACTGCGATCACGTACATCTTCGTGTTGGATGCGCCCTAGCATATCGTAGAGCAAGCCTTCACGTAGAGCGCCATCAGACACAGTCATCGTTTCAATCTTTAGAGATTCAAAAACAGCAATTAAGATTGCTAAACCACCTGCGTATACAGGGGCGCGATCATCTTTAAGCCCAGGTAAATTGATATGCTCAATATTGCCAAATGCAATTAAATGATCACGTAGTTTGTAGAGGCTTTTTAAGGTGATGCCAAATTTTTCTAGGCCAAGTTCAATGATAATGGCTCGGGTTGCTTTGATTGAGCCAGACGAGCCTACTGCGCGTTTCCAGTTAGCAGATGAGAATGCTCTTTGGATGGGCATAATCTCGAGGCGTAAGGCCGTATCGGCTGACTGCCATTTATCAGCACCGAGATCACCATCAGGGAAGAATTTTTTGGTAATGCTGACAGATCCAATATTAAGGCTTTCCAATATCCTAGGTTCAAATTTTTTGCCTATAATGAATTCAGTACTACCGCCACCAATATCAATGACTAGCTGTTTGCCTTGATCATCAGAAAGTGTATGTGAAACACCCAAATACACCAGACGTGCTTCTTCATGCCCTGGAATAATTTCAATACGATGCCCTAAGGCTTTATTGGCTTTGCGTAAAAATGTGGCAGAGCCTTTCATGGTGCGAAGTGTATTTGTGCCCGCTGCGCGAACCGCTTCATGTGGTAGGTGCCGAATACGATCTCCAAAGCGTTGCAAACAATCTAGTGCCTTTTGTGCAACATTATCATCCATATTGTTATTGGCATCTAGTCCACCCCGTAGACGAACCATTTCTTTCATTTGATCAATCATGGAAATATTTCCATAATCATCAACGCGGGCAACAATCATGTGAAAGCTATTAGAGCCAAGATCAATAGCGGCAATAATTTCTGGGAGTGTTTCTTGTTGTTGTTCTTGGGAGGTCGTCGGTTTGGTTGTTGTCATGGATGCTTACTTTAACATTGAGAGCAGTCTATGAAAACAACATCTTATAAGCATTGGCTAGTAACATTAGTACTAATACAGATACTAAAACACGACGAATAAATTTGTCACCGCCTTTTATGGCAGAGTGACTTCCCAGCCATCCGCCAGCAGAACTTGCTACTAGCATAGGTATAGCGATTGACCAAACGACCTTACCAGCAATTAAAAAGGCGACTCCTGCCCCGATATTGGTCAGTAGATTTAGAGGTTTAATAGTGGCAGTGGCGGCTAATAAATCAAATTTTAAAAAACGTCTAACGGCAATCGCCATATAGGTTCCAGTGCCAGGGCCTAAAATACCGTCATAAAAGCCTAAAGGTGTAATGGCAAGAATAGTTTTGGACGCACTCACTTCAGTTTGGCTTTTATTTTGTGATGCTTTATCGTTCAATACGATAAAAAGAGCGATAGGAATACAAATTAAAATAGCCCAAGCGAGAACAGTAGCAGATGCATTGAGCGCCATTTTTCCGCCAATATAGGAGGCAAGCAAACAAGGTATAGTTGCATAGAAAACGGTGCGCCAATGTATGCGTTGTTCAAGTGCATATTTGATCACTGCAAGGGTAGTGCCAGCGATGCCTGTCATTTTATTGACTGCTAATGCAGAAACAGGAGGTACGCCAGCAAACAATAAAGCAGGGAGGTTTAACATTCCGCCGCCGCCCGCGACGGCATCAATATAACCTGCTGAAAATGCAACAAGTGTCAGGGCGATTAACCAGTAATTATTGAGTTCGAATACGTTTTCCATATAGAAAAGCAATACAAATCAACGAAAAAGAGGGGGGGTGGGCATGAAAATCAGGTTTTTATACCCACCCCCCCTCTTTTTCGTTGATTTGTATGTAAAAAGCCTCTTTTTATGTATTAGCCTTGTTGTAATAGGCGTTCAAGGTCAATTAAAGCGGCATTAGCACGAGATATGTAAGATGCCATAACCAAAGAGTGGTTAGTCACAAAGCCAAAACCTTTTCCATTAAGAATAATTGGGCTCCACATGGCTTGTTGTGTGCCTTCTAGCTCACGAATAATTTGGCGCAAGCTGATGAGCGCATTTTTCTTCTCAAGCACTGAGCCAAAGTCTTTTTCGACAGCTCTTAAGAGATGAATTAATGCCCAAGTTTGTCCACGTGCTTCGTAAAAAACATCATCAATTTCATACCAACTGGTTTTTATATAATTTGATGCTGCGTTAGGTGTAGATTGCTTAGCTTCTGCATCACCAGCAAGGTCGGTGTTGAGTTGCTCTTTACCTACACTAGCGCTTAAGCGTTGAGAGAGTGAACCTAAACGTCTTTTCACTAAGCCTAACCAATCCACAAGATTGTCAGCACGAGAATAAAATTGTGCATTTGATGCACTAGGACTAGCGAGTCGTTTTAGATAACTATTTAGGGATTTTACGCCGTTACGATATTGGCTTTCGGCAGGTGGCAATATCCATAAGTTTGTATCGGTATGAAACTTTGTTGCCGTGTTAACCAAATCTTTATCTTCGACAGATTGTGATTGAGAGCGGCTTAAATCATTACGTAAAGCCAGTGCCATATCACGTGATTGAACCAGTACGCCAAACTCCCAGTTTGGCATATTGTCCATTAAAACACCGGGAGGCATTCTATCATTTTCAAGAAATCCGCCTGATTTATCGAGCAAGGTTTCTACCAATCGAGATAAGGTTGCCGTGGTGGTAAAGCCATTGACAACTTTCACACCCATCTCTTCTGCTACAGTCTGTGCATTGGTATTTACATCAAAGCGGTCTGGCTCGTTACTCCAAAAAAACATCAAAAGGAGCATGAGAAAAACAAAGGTAAAAAAGAACATAGTGATTGTCCATTTTAATCCTTTTTCTTTCCAAGTAGATGGTTTGTACATGGATATTACTTTAGCGGTTGCGCCCATGGGGTTCTCTCAGTTTGGGTAAGGTTGTGATTGGATTTTAGCACATGGTGTTTCTTGCTTAGTAAAAAACTGAAAATTGAAAACTAGGCAGGATAAAGGGGAGTTAACCCATCTGTATTTTTTTGTTCGTTCTTTTGCTTTTTCTGTAATCCATCTTCAAGCAGTTTTGTAAGTGCTTGAGCATTCCAATTTTTGGTATCGTCACCGTATAGGCTTTGATCTAGTTCTTGAATAATTTCTGCTCCTGTTTCTAAGCGAGAAGCAATATTGCCGAGGCTATGGATAGAATCGTCAGCCCAATAAGCTTGTGCATAGCTAATTAACTTTGTGGCAATCAACTGCTTATCGTTATTTTTACAAGCTTGTAAACAGTCAGAATGTAAAACGGATAAGTTTTGCGCCTTGTTTTTAATTGGAGTACTAGGCGAGGCTAATTTTTTTGAGCTGTTTTTAAATCGATAGATAGCGAAAGCAAAAAGTAATAATAAAATAGCTAAGGCTATTAATGTTTTCCAGTCCCAGTATTTTTCTTGAATATTACTTGCCAGTTCAGTGTTGTCGTTTAGCGTATCTACGCTTGGTTTTGCATTTTCCGGGGCTATCTTTTTTGAGCTATCTTCAGTGGAGACGTTTTTATCAGCGCTGTAGCTTAAATCTGGTGCAACATTGAGATTCCATTCTGGCAATGTAAATGTACGTTGTTTTTTATTTTTAACATCCCACCAATCAATCATTATTTTGGGGAAGCTTACTTTTCCTGAGGTATCAGGAATATAGCTAATATCTGTTTGTTGTATGCCGTACACGGTGTTGCCGTCTGTACGAGTTTCTGATTTTGCCTTTTCTGGGTAGCTTTTTATGTGATCAGGTTTTGGGTATTGAATATCAGGAATTTGTGAGCCAGCCAAGCCTTTGGCTTGCAATGTTAACGAACGAGTAACAGGCTCTCCCATTTTTAAATTAGGAGGATTTGTTGCCCAACTATCTTTGATGATTAGATCTTCTGCAGGTAGCCATGTTGAGCCTGTAAAAGCATCAGGGACCGGCATAACCTCAACTATGATTTTTTCACTATCAAGGCTAAAAGGTCTACTTGGCCCGCGTGAACGGCTGGATAGAAATCCACCACCAAAGGTATCTTTAAAAAACGGATCATTCCTAAAGTCATTAAAGAAGCGATTAAGCATATCCGTTTCATCCATGCGTTGACGTAGCTTCGGAGAATCGCCACCGGATAACGCAATACGCCCTGTAACGGTAGCAGGAGGAATAAACAAAGTACCACTTTTTTCAGGTGAGATAACAAAGCGCTTTTCAACAACATTAAAGCGTTTTCCTGCTCGAATCACTTCGTAACGCTTGTCAGTCCCTAATTTTTCTATAATTGCATTCTCAAGTTCAGGCGTTTGAACTTGCGCGGTTTGTAAGGTGGAATCATAAAATAGTTTTATCGTGTAAGGGAGCTGTTGTTGGACAAATGTAGTATCACCTGATGTTCCTATGGTTGATTCTATAAAAACATGTTTGCTGGTTTCTGCTGCAACCTCAGGGGGCAAACTAGTAATCGAAAGATCAACAGGATTAGTTTTAAATTGTCCTACGGTTATAGCGGGGATTGTTAAATTTCCTTTTGATTTAGGTTGTAATTCTATTACCCAACTCTTTTTGAAAGAGCTTTTTCCATTCATTATTCTTATTTGAGAATTTGTACTATTACCGATGATAGTGAAATCTTTTAATAAAGGATTGAGATCTGGTTGTGCGTTATCTTTTTTATCTGTTTCTATATTTAGAGTTATAGGGTCACCGGCAAAAAAAGAGGATTTATTAAGAAACGCTTTCACCTCAGCTGATGCGCTGTGCATCGCTAATGATGAAAGTATGAGCGATAATAAAATTTTTTGAATAAAGTTAGTCATTTTTTGCGTGATAGTTGCATTTACCAAGGTTGTTTTGTCTCGTTAATTGAGCGTCTGCGTTGTTTGTATTGTGCTTCAAACTTACGGCGTAATAATCCACCAGGGTCATCTGGGATTCGACGCAACCATTGCTCTGCCGCCATTTTTTCTTCTTTACTTAGTTCTTTTGCGTTTGCTTTAGTTCCTTTTTCTTTTATTTTTTCATCCTCAGTAGCGTTATTTTTTGCTTCGCTATTTTTTGATTCATTTTCCGATTGTTTATCGTTGCTCTCATTTTCTTGGGAGCTTTTGTTTTCTTTTTTATCTTTTTCGTCTTTCTTTTTTGCCGCAGATGGGTCTTTTGGTTGATCCTCGTCTTTTTGCTTATCTAGGTTTTTATTGGCTTCAGAAAACTGGTTTTTGTCATCGTCTTTACCACTTTTGTTGTTTTCATCTTTACCCTGTTCTCCTTTTTCACCCTCCTTTTTTTCTGTTTTATCTCCTTGCTTGCCTGTCTTACCATCTTTGTTTTTATCATCAGACTTTTGTTTATCTTTTTTGGAATCACCTGATGCTTGTTCTTGTTTCTTTTTTAATAACGCTTCCATAGCAGCCTTATTCTTTTTTGCATCTTCCATATTGGTTTGTAGTTTGAGTGCTTCCTCATAAGCCTTTATTGCTTCTTGGTATTTCTGTAACTTTGCTAAGGAATTGCCTTCGTTATAACGGGCATCAGCCCCTTTCGCTTGTTTAAATTCTTCTAATGCTTTTTCATAATTCTTATTTTTATAATAAGCACTACCACGAAGTGAGGGTTTTTTCGAAAGCGAACTTGCTTTATCGTATTGCTGTTCTTCTAATGCTTTTTCGGCTTGTTGTTCTTTGTTAATCCAAAGATTACGCCATGTGCTACTTAGTGACTCAGTCATCGGAGAGGCAAGTACGGGCTGTGGATGCATGACACTGATAAGAGTGCCTACAATCAAGACATTAAATAACCAACCACGTCTAAATGCTAAAGCCGCTAAGGGTAGTAGCAGTAAAATGATGAAGGGGCCTGATGATTTCCACTCTTCAGAATTTAGGTCATCGTTGGTTTTTGCTTTATCTTCAGGTTTAGCAATATCAGTGGCAGTTGATGCGGTAAGTACGGCTTTTAAGTCAGAATCTGTTGTGCTAATGAGGTGAAATTTACCGCCACCATTTGATGCAATTTCTTGGAGGAATTCAGAATCAAGGGCTACGGTAATACTGTCGCCATTTCTATATTTGAGTTGGGGTAATTTTCCACCAAGCTCTGTGCCTACGGCTAAGACAGAAAGGGTGTGTCCATCAGCTTTTAATTTTTGCGCCGCCTTTAATGCAGCACCTTGGTCTTCGACACCATCTGAAATAAGTAATACTTGCCCCTTTGTAATACCCGCTTGGGTGAGTAATTCATGCGCTTTTATTAAGCCTAAATCCACACGGCTACCTTGTGATGGCATAAGATCAGGGGTGAGTACTTGCAGTAAGGCACGGATTGTTTCTGAATCACGGGTGAGGGGAGATGCGGTAAAAGCATCGCCCGCAAATAATACCAGACCTATTTGCCCTTCTTCATTTTTAGCAAAATTATTAGATAAAATATCCTCAATTTTGAAACGCGCCCGCGCTAGACGAGAAGGCTTCAAGTCATCAATCTGCATAGAGTTTGATAGGTCTAAAACAATCACACGTGCAGAGTTTGTTTGAAAGACAGGGCGAGGTATTTTCTCCCACACTGGGTCGGCAAGTGCAATGGTTGCCAGTAGCCAAGCAAATGCTAATAACCACTTGGCTATAGATTCTGAGTAGCTATGCTTTTCGTTAGAGCCTTGTAGTAATAGCGGTAAAAGCTTGGGGTCGATGACTTTCTCCCATGCTTTTGAGTTGCCTGTTTTTGTGCGCACAATAAGCCACCACAATATGGCTAAAGGGATTAAAGCAAGCAACCAAAGTGGCTGTAGGAAGTGTAATTGATCCATTTTTAAGACCACCCCCCCTCTTTTTCGACGTTTTGTATTTTATTTTTGTGTTTCTCTCCCTTGTTGGAAGGGGTAAAAAGGTTGGTAGCAACACTAAATAATGCGATTAACGCGCTTAGTAACAAGGCAAGTGCCAGCGGATAATAATAAAGTTCTTTAACAGGGCGATAGCTTAATTCATCTTCTGAAACAGGTTCTACTTTATCGAGTATTGCGTAAATCTCCAATAAACTCTTAACATTATGCGCTCTAAAATAGCGCCCCTTTGTTTTATCAGCAATAGCTTGAAGCGTTGGCTCATCCAAATCTACCCCGCCTACTCGCTGCCTACCAAAAGGGGTTTGAATGATTCGTGCATCTGCTCCAATACCGATGGTATAAATTCTCACTTTTTCTTGTGCCGCAAGATCGGCGGCTTTTAAAGGTTCTACATTGCCGGCTGTATTTGCTCCATCGGTGAGTAGTATGAGTACACGGTTTTTCTCATCCTCTTTGCGTAGGCGTTTTACGGCTAAACCTATGGCATCTCCAATTGCGGTCTCACGTCCAGCTAAGCCTAGTGCTGATTCTTTTAATAAGATATTTACTGTTTTACGGTCAAAGGTAAGCGGTGCTTGTAGATAGGCTTGTGTGCCAAAAAGGATAAGTCCAATTCGATCGCCTTTACGTTTGCTTATAAAGTCAGAGGCAACAGCTTTAACGGCGGTTAAGCGTGTAACAGGACGACCTGAAATTATCATATCAGCGGCTTGCATGGAGCCTGATATATCCACCGCCATCATGAGGCTTCTGCCAGTAACAGGTTGCGTGATGGTGTCGCCGATAAATTGTGGACGCGCAGCTGCCGTGACTAATAATACCCAAACAATTAGCGCTAAAATTAGCCTCAATAATGAGCGTGTATTTTTGTTTTTTGTAAAGCCTGTTTGTATGTCTCTAAAAAAGGGAACGCGTAAGGCCGCTTTGTTACTCTCTGGCGCTACAGGGAGTAATAAACGAACAAGAAAAGGTAGAGGCAATAGTAGGAATGCCCAGACGAAAGTAAATTCAAGCGATGTTGATTGCGTTAATGATGCAAATGAAAATACATCAAAGAACATATTGATCATGGCTATCATCGGTTACTCCTGAGTACTTTTTTAACCCAGTTTTTAATAAGAGGAGTAAATTCATTAATATTCAAGTTTTCAATTTTATGTTCAGACTGCTTGTTTGTTTGTTTATCTAATTGTTTTTCTAGTTGATAGGGAGCTTCAATCAAAATACGCCCAGCGCCACGGCTAAACTCATGAGTATCACCCGATTTATCTAAAAACTGTAGCCAATCACTACCTGTAAGGCTGGCAATTTCTATTCGAGGATAATAAGTGATTGCCAGTTGACGAAGTAAAGTGTTTATTTCTGCGATAGTGGCATTGCTGGGGTTTGTTTTAAGTTTGGTTTCTAATACCTCAAACTTTGAGAGAATCATTCGTCGATGCTTTCTTTGTTTCGCGCGTTTGATTGCTTTAATAATCAACCAAGAAGAACCGAATAAAATGAGAAAAAGTAAAATCCACCAGCCAATGGCAAGCGGCCAAATACTGGCGCTTTCGGGTAAATGAATGTCTTGTAATTGTAATGATTCCATAATATTTAAGCTGCTCGTGATGCTACGGAGCTTCGTTTATTACTGTTACCAAAGTTTTTTTGTAGCGTAAGCAAAACATCATCTGCGGTAGATATTTGTAATAAGGGAATATTGTGGCTACTCATTAAGTCTTCAACCATTCTATGGTGCTGATTAAAGAACTTTTGATAATGTTGGCGTCCTTTCTTCGACCGTGTATTGAGTATTCCCGAACGCTCACCATCTGTTACATTATAACGAGCAGGTGGTGGTGGCGTAACTTCCAACGGGTCAATAATTTGAATAGCTTGAATATCATTATGGCGTGAGAGACGTTGTAAATGTTGGGTAGTCTCATCATCAATATTGTAAAAATCACTGATCAAAAAAACTAAAGTGCCAGGGTGAGCTAGGTGTCTCAATCGTTTGAGTTGGTCATTTAAACTGGTGTGGCTACCCGTGGTTTGCATTGCTTTTTGTGGGTTGGAGTGGGTCACTAATTCACGAATAAGCTGCAAAGCACCACGCTTCCCCATTTTTGGTGGTAGCTCTTTGTGGGTCTCTGCTTCGTCGCCTTCGGTAATCAATAATGCGCCGATACGATCACCACGAGAGGCAACCGCCCAAGCAATTAAAGCGGCTGTTTTAGCGGCAACGACTGATTTAAGTGAATTGGTTGAGCCAAAAAACATTCCAAGGTTAAAATCAACCAGTAACACAACGGGAAGCTCACGCTCTTCTTGATAGAGTTTGGTGTGTGGTTTACCTGCTCGCGCCGTGACGCGCCAATCCATATTACGAATGTCATCACCCGCTTGATAAAGCCGTGATTCTTGGTAATCCATTCCGCGGCCACGAAAACGTGATCGATGTGAGCCTGTGGTTGAAGCACTGGCATAGGAGCCTTGGTATAAATTTAGCTTGCGTGCTTGTTGCTGTAGACTGATAAGATCATGCGCTGTTACGTGAGTAGCAGAATTGAGTAAAGAAGAGTTTGGTGGCTGATTTTCAGGCGCACCCTGAGAGTCTTCTATCGACTCTGTTGTTGAAGGCTTAAACCAGCGTGTAAAAAAATTCACAATACCAATACCGCCTTAAGAAACCGGCACCAATTTGATCAATTCTTCGATAACTTTATCTGGCGTAATGCCTTCGGCTTCGGCCTCATAAGAAATCAAAATACGATGGCGTAAAACATCATAAGCAATCGCCTGCACATCTTCGGGTGATACATAATCACGCTCGTTTAGCCATGCGTGTGCCTTGGCACAACGGTCTAATGAGATGGTAGCACGAGGGCTTCCACCATAGCTGATCCATCGCGCAAGGTCTTCACTATAAGCCGATGGATTACGGCTGGCGAGTATGAGCTGCACTAAATATTCTTGCACAGGCTCTGCCATGTGAATATTGAGCACTTCTTGTTGGGCGTTCTCTACATCATTCTTAGTGAGTTGAGGAACAGCCTCACTTTCTTTAGTGAATGATTGCTTCGCTTGTTGACGAGCCAATTCTAAAATCAGGTTTTCTGCTTTTGCCGTTGGGTAGCCAATGCAAATATGCATTAAGAAACGATCAAGCTGCGCTTCTGGTAATGGATATGTGCCTTCTTGCTCAATGGGATTTTGGGTTGCCATTACTAAAAAGGGTCGTGGCAATGGGTAGGTTGTACTGCCAACGGTTATTTGATGCTCGCCCATCGCTTCTAAAAGAGCAGATTGTACTTTTGCAGGCGCACGGTTTATTTCATCCGCTAAAATAAGGTTGTGAAACAACGGGCCTTTTTGGAATACGAACTCACCCGTTTCAGGGCGATAAACATCACTACCTGTTAAATCACCGGGGAGTAAGTCGGGTGTAAATTGCAAACGATGAAAGTCACCTTCAAGCACGCTAGAAAGTTCTTTAATTGCGGTGGTTTTGGCAAGCCCAGGTGCACCTTCTACCAAAAGATGACCATCTGCTAATAAAGCAATGAGTAGACGGTCTACCAGTAAATTCTGCCCAATGATTCTAGTTTGTAGGTGTTTACGTGCCTGAGAAAATCTATTATGGCTACTTTCAATATTATTTATTTGTTCTGTACTCATGCTCTTTCCCAAAGTTATAGTTGGATATAGTTATTATAAAGATGCTCTTTAGTGCAAGTTACTAAGGGTAAAAATATAAGCTTTATTTGTTAGTTATCAAGCGTAATTTAACTTTTTCTTATTTTTTAGTCAGCTAGGTGACACTGTTACGCCATTAAAAAACAAAAAATGCTATACTATAATCATTATCAGTAAAATTAATCAAAAGGAAAAACATGAACAAACTCTTAATTTCTTTAATTACTATTTCAAGTGCTCTAATTGCTGGATGTGGAGGAAGTAGTTCTTCAACTGCTTTGCATACCCTAGATGGTAAGTGGACTACAGGTTGTGTTTATGATGCAAGTGTAAATTTAGCAGAATTCAATATTTTTACTATAAATGGAAGTTCATACTCACGTGATGCATCTGTTTACAATACAAGTGATTGCTCAGGGTCTCCCTCAAATAAAGTTGTAATAACAGCAGATATAGATTACGTTGGAAAACAAATAACAAGTACATGTGCCGCTGAAAAAACTAATATCACTTACACAAAAATTATAGTAGATAATATAACTTTAAATACACAGCAGTTTAATCAATTTTTATCAGATATTGGTACGTCAAATCCAGAATATGATATTGCCTGTGTTAGTTCTAATAGGTTATGGATAGGAGATAAAACGAATGGTAAGGACGCATCTACTGAAGATAGAAGACCTACCACAATCAATCTTAGTATTAGTGCTACGAGAATTTAAAAAAGCATAACACGTTTTTCAGCAAGGCGTTGTATTCTAAATAAGAATATAGGTGTTCTTTTTTCATAGTATTCATGATAACTGTATGTGAATTTGTTTTTTTATTTGTGTCTCAATACAGTTTTCATCATTACCATTTCGATCTACTACCATGAATCCGCTGTTATCATTTAATGGCATTAAATAATGATGCCAAACACCTTTATGATAATTTACGCCTTGTTTGCCATCAGTGATGAAGAGTTCGAGCTTATCGGTGTTGAGTGTTTCGGACGGTGTTGAAACTAGTACTAAGAAAGGGAGTTCACCCAGTGGATAAAAGAGTTGACTGCCGAATGGATGGTATTCCATTTTCTCAACACTGAAAGGGAATTTAATCGCATTAGAGTGGACGAGGCTAATGCAGGTTTTACCGCCTTTTTCTTCTACATCTATTTTAGCAAGATCAAAATAGCGCGTGGCTAAACCGTAGTTCATTGAGAATTCTTTTTTTGCAGAATCGGTGCTGACGACTTCTCCGTAGGGTGCGAATGCATCGGCGGTTAATGGTTTTGGTGTAAGTATCATTGTTGGTTGCCTCTATTCTCTTTGTTCTCTCTATTTTAGAAAAAAGTTATTAGCGAATAATTCCGTGAAGCCTTAAACGGCTTACGCCACCATCAGGGAATATATTTAAACGAATATGACTCACTGTACCTAAATCAACGATTTGATCGGTGAAGTGATGCTCTGCATCCATCTCTAGTTTTTGCTCGGGCAATAGCTCTTGCCAGCGTTCACTTGCCGAGGCTATATCATCTGGTATTTCATTTAGGTTTGCAGCTTGAATAGTGCATCGATCAGGATAATTACCTTTAAAAAATGCGGTGTCCACAGTGATTTTTGTCAGTATGCCTGCATGACCTAAAGCAATGAGCACCCAATCATGTCCTGGTCCACGGCGACGCGCAGTCTCCCAGCCATCTCCCATATTAATGCCTTTGTCAGGCAGTAATAAATTACTCATTTGTCCAAAATGCTCATCGCTACAGGCAATGGCTCTTCCGCCGTTTAAGGCTTCACCTAAATCTCTAATTTCGCCTGCTTCAAGCTTATCCCAATTGCATTGTGGCTCGCCGTAAATCTTTAAGCGAGCGATACCGCCGTCGGGATAAATGTGCAAACGCACGTGCGTATAGAGCTTGTCATCAGAGATTTCGAAAGTTTTCTGATCATTACCGTTAATGGCAGACTTTTCGATGAGCGTTGTCCACTGTGTATTTTCATCAGGCGTGTTATCGCTGTTACAACCTTCTAATGATATTTCAGGGGGATAGTTTCCTGTGAAATGTGATGTATCAACAACAACACCATGAATAAAGCCAGAGCGCGCTAATTTCACATCGCAATAATCATGCCCTTCGGTGCGCTTGCGGCGTGACTCCCAGCCGTCCATCCATTTGCCGTGATCATCAAACTTGCCGTCGATGAAAACGGGATCGGTATCGTGTAGCATACGTTGTTTGTCGGCAAAAAAGTCATCAGTTGCGTAGATGGCTTTAGCGCCTAATCGGTCGGAAGCTAGGTTGATGTATTTCTTTTTAAATTTTTCGATCATTTTATGTATGTCCAATTGCCTTACGTGCCATTTCTAATACAAAACAGCGAAAAAGAGGGGGGGTGGCCAAATAAATAACATTAAATTTTCTCATCTATCGGATAACTTTGAGGGAAGGGAGAGGGGACGTAGTTAACGGGGGAATTTTTCTTTCCAGTGATGAGCAATATCAATACGTCGTGTTACCCAAACGTGTTCTTTAGTTTGAATGTAGTCTAAAAAACGTGCTAAAGCCATGGCACGACCAGGGCGACCGACTAAGCGACAATGCAATCCAATCGATAACATTTTAGGCTGTGTTGCGCCTTCATCATAAAGGAAATCAAAGCTGTCTTTTAAGTAGCTAAAAAACTGATCTCCACTGTTAAAGCCTTGTGGTGTGGCAAAACGCATATCATTTGAATCTAGCGTATAGGGCACAAACAGCTGTTGTTTATCCTCGATTGTTGCCCAATACGGTAAATCATCAGCATAACTGTCTGCTTGATAGCTAAAGCAATCTTGCTCGGCGGCTAATTTGTGCGTGTTGGGGCTTGAGCGTCCTAAATAAAACCCAAGTGGTTTTGAGCCTGTCACTGCCTCGTGAATATCAATCGCTTTTTGTAGATATTCGCGCTCTTGATCAATGTGCATATGCTGATAATCAATCCAGCGATAACCATGGCTGGCGATTTCCCAATCTGCTTTTAGCATTGCCTCGACAACATCGGGATTGCGCTCCAATGCCATCGCCACTCCAAAAACGGTGACGGGTAAATGTCGCTCGGTAAACATTCTATGCAAACGCCAAAAACCAGCGCGCGAGCCGTATTCGTAAAGTGATTCCATATTGGCATGGCGCTGACCTTGAATCGCTTCAGCACCGACTATTTCAGATAAAAATCGCTCAGAGGCATCGTCACCGTGTAGCACACAGTTTTCTGCACCTTCTTCATAATTAATCACAAACTGCACCGCAATGCGGGCTTTATTTGGCCATTGTGGATGCGGTGGATTAGCACCGTAGCCGATCATATCGCGTGGGTATTTCATGGTTTTAATGTCCTGTACCAGCGATTCACTTTTTCACGTTCTTCAGCAGTCATTTGGGTTAAATTTCCTAACGGCATTATCTTTTGCATGACTTGAGTATTTACTTTATCTGCATTGTTTTCTAATGAGCCTGCTATATCATAAGCAAGTCCAGCAGGTGCTCTTGCAAACCCCGCTTGTGTGGGTTTTGTGCTGTGACAGCTCATGCAGCGTTGCTCTATTATAGGCATGATTTCTGCTGTCGTGATCTTATCACTTGTTGCAAGCTCACCTTGTTTAGCGGGCATGGTTGCCAACACAATCATGATGAATCCAAACAATGCTGTGGGTAGCATCCATACAGCTTTGCTAATGTGTCTAATATTAAAATAATGACGAGCCAATACACCCACCAGCGCAACAGCAATTAACACCAACCAGTTATATTGATTGCCATAGGTGCTGGGGAAGTGATTACTAATCATAATGAAAAGCACGGGTAAAGTTAGATAGTTATTGTGACGCGAACGGAGCAAGCCATTTTCACCGTAGCTTGCATCTGGAATGCGGTTTTCTGTGAGCGCTTTTACCATTTCTTTTTGAGCGGGGATAATCACAAAGAAAACATTGGCCGCCATCATCGTACCGATTGCCGCACCAACATGAATATAAGCTGCTCTTGGGCTTAAAAATTGAGTAAGCACATAAGCAAGTATTGAAATGTAAATGAAGATAAAGATGCCAAGAATTAGCGGTTTTTTTCTTAGCGGTGATTTGCATAAAAGATCATAGACAAACCAGCTTACAACACCACTACCAATACCGATGAGTATCGCGGCTGTTGGTGATAAATCATAAACCGATGGATCAATCATCATCGCTTTGGCGTTGTAATAATACACAATGGCAAGCAAGGTCATGCCGCTCACCCATGTCATATACGCTTCCCATTTAAACCAGTGTAAAACTTCGGGGAGTTTGTCAGGGCCGTTGGTGAATTTTTTTAAATGATAAAAACCGCCACCATGAACTGCCCATAAATTTCCTGCGATGCCTTCATCTTGAGGTGGTTTACGGTTTAGGTGGTTTTCTAGCCAGTTGAAATAAAATGATGCGCCAATCCATGCAACGCCGATAATAAAATGAATCCAGCGAACGAGGAGGTTTAGCCATTCTACGATATGTGCTTCCATTATTTAGGAGCCTCTGTAGGTAGAGTAACCAAAAGGCGAAAGTAAAAGAGGGATATGGTAATGCTCGCCATCGCCTGAGATGTCAAAAACAACTTCTGCATAAGGGTAAAAAGCTTCAACTTTTTGTTTATCAAAATAACTTTCTGTTACGAACAATACTTTGTAACGCCCTTCTTTTAAAATAACTTCATTGGGTAATAAATCGCTTACACGACCGTCTCTGTCCGTTGTTCCACCGCCGAGTAGATCCCATTTACCATTAACAAGATGTGACAGTGTTAGGTCGATACCTTCTGCGGGTTTTCCTATTGCTGTGTCTAGGACGTGGGTTGTTATTTGGCTCATTTTTTGGTTCTCCTTCTTTGCTTTTTCGCTAGATTGGGATTTCTCCCCCCTCCCTAGCCCTCCCCCGCTGGGTAGAGGGGACTGGTTTTTCTATATGTTTGATGATGTTTTCGTACACATCTTCGATATTTGTTAGGATTTCGTTATTCCAGAATCGTATGACGGTATAGCCTTTTGACTCTAAAAACGCTGTTCTTTTTTGGTCGTATTTAACAGCGTCAGTATGTTGTCCGCCGTCTGCTTCAATAATTAGTTTTCTCTCAGCGCAAATAAAATCCACGATATACGGTGGAATTGGATGTTGCCTGCGAAACTTTAAACCTTTCACTCTCTTTGCGCGAAGCAACTGCCAAATCGCTAACTCAGCATCTGTCTGGTTCTTGCGTAAAGCTCTAGCCTTATCTTTCATAGAAACGACCAGTCCCCTCTACCCAGCGGGGGGAGGGTTAGGGAGGGGGGAGAAATCCAAGAGTTTATCCAATCGTAAATGCGTAATCTTACGTTGTTCCTCGCTTGCATTTATCAACTCCTGCTCACGTGAATTAGGCAAACGTGCTAACAATAAAGCCAACATCTCATCCGCACTTTTTCCACTGGCACAAACAATAAAGATAAAACCAAACTTGTCTTTATATTCTCTATTGCCTTGCGCTAATGATTGTAGTGTATTTTCGGATGCTGTGTTTACGCCAGATTGTTCATGCCCTGCTGATTTTGCAGTATTGCGGTACTTTTCACGTAGCGTTGATACATCACCAATTTCGGGGTGTCCTTCAAAAGCTTGTAACAAATCTTTTTCTTTAGATTCAGCCCAATATTTGTCTGCATTATCGAGAACAGATTGATAATCAGCGAAAGGACGACGATCAACCATGCTTCCACACCATTTTTCACTGGTGTTGCATTGCATAAAGGCTTCAAAAGCCTCTTTTTTACTATATTTATTGAGTTTTGAGAGGTTTTTTATAGGCCACCCCCCCTCTTTTTCGATGATTTGTATTTTATTTGTCATGTTTGTGCCAATATTTTCGCTGCTTTTTGGTGTTCTGCCATTAATTCATCTATGTCTACATCAACCGCTTCACCATTTTTAACTTTCCACTCACCAGCAACCATCACATGGTCTGCTTTGTGTGCGCCACATAATAATAATGCCGCTAAGGGATCACCAGAACCAGAAAAGCGAATCTCATCAAGTTTAAATAAGGCTAAATCTGCCTGTTTGCCTAGGGCAATCTCTCCAATATCATCACGCCCTAAACATCGTGCAGAGCCTTTTGTTACCCAACGAAAAGCATCAAAATGCGTAATGCCTGCTGAGCCATAACGTAAGCGTTGTAATAACATGGCTTGGCGAGTTTCTTGAATTAAGTTGGAGCAATCACTCGATGCTGAACCATCGACACCTAAACCGACAGGGCTACCCGCTTTCTCTAAATCTAAGGTTTTACATTGCCCCGAACCTAAAACCATATTGGAGCTAGGGCAGTGGGTTACGCCTACACCTGCTTTACCTAATCGAATAATTTCGTCATCATTAAAATGGATACCGTGAGCCAGCCATACATCGTCAGCCATCCAGCCGACACGCTCTAAATAATCGACAGGGCGAACGCCAAATACTTTGATGCAGAAATCATTCTCGTCAAAGGTTTCTGCTAGATGTGTGTGTAGACGTACATTTTTTTCGCGCGCTAGTATGGCACTCTCTTTCATTAAATCTTCGGTAACACTAAAAGGGGAGCAGGGCGCAAGCGCTACCTGCATCATCGAACCTTCGCTGGCATCGTGATATTCATTAATCACGCGATCACAATCTGCCAAGATTGCGTCTTCGGTTTGAATCGTGTTGCGCGGTGGCAGTCCGCCATTATCTTCACCTAAGCTCATCGAACCACGGGTGAGTGTTGCGCGTATGCCGACGGATTGAATCGCATCAACTTGAACATCTAAGGCCTCACGAGCAGCCTCGGGGAAAATATAGTGATGATCTGCCGCCGTAGTACAGCCCGACAGCAATAACTCAACCGATGCTAAGCGCGTAGAAACGTGAATTAAATCTTCAGTTAAGCCCGCCCAAACAGGGTAAAGGCTTTTGAGCCACGGGAATAATTCTTTATTTAACGCATCGGGAAAAGCACGTGTCAGTGTCTGGTAGAAATGATGATGCGTGTTGATGAGGCCAGGTAAGACAACGTGCTCAGAGGCATCAAAGGTTTGATCTACTTGCTCAGAAGGTACTTCGCCTAAAGCCAGTATTTCGGTAATTTTGTTATTAGATATTACAATGCCGCCACGGGCATCTGTGTCGTTATCTATTAATATTGATAGTGGGTTTTTTATCCAGATTTTCATAAAATTTTTAGTTAATTTTTTTTAATTAATTATAGGTGGAAAGTATAGGCGGTAAAACGGCGCATAAATAATGCGCCGTTTTAGTTTGTTGCTATAAACGACAATCCGTTATAAAAACAAAAAGGAAGTCAAAATTAATCTTCTTCGGGTAATACCACGTTGAGTATAACGGCTATAAGCGCGACAGGTAATAAGCCTGTTGATAGCAACATTTTGATGGTATCCAATACAGGTGTACCTGATAAATGTTGCAATGCTTCTGGTACTGCTTTTATACCAAGTCCAACCGATAATGCTATGGCAAATATCAACATATTGCGACTATTCCATTTTACATCAGACAGCATATTCAAGCCTGCAGAAGCAACCATGCCAAACATAACGATAACACCACCACCCAAAACTGAGATAGGCATGGTCGAGATAACTGCGCCAACTTTTGGAATTAAGCCACAAAGGATTAATAATAAAGCACCGATAGTCACAACAGTACGGCTCATAACGCCTGTTAACGCAATGAGGCCTACGTTTTGGCTGAATGATGTATTGGGTAACCCGCCAAAAATTCCAGCGACAAATGAACCAATACCATCGGCAAATGTACCGCCTGATATTTCTTTTGCGGTTGCTTCACGTTGTGCGCCACCTTTGGTAACACCTGAAATATCGCCAACGGTTTCAATTGCACTAACAAATGCCATAAGTGTAATACCAATAATGACACCTGGGTCAAAAGTAACCCCATATTTGAAAGGCTCAGGGATCATAAACCAAGCAGCACCAGCAACTTTTCCTAGGTTTACATCGCCCATCATATAAGCAACACCGTAACCTGCTAATAAGCCAATCAGAACAGAGGCTGATGATAATAAGCCTTTGGTAAATGATTTGAGAAGTAACGTAACTACTATAACAATGCCAGCAAGCATCCAGTGATGACCTGATCCAAATTCAGGCTTGCCCATCATTGGTACGCCACCAGCGGCATATTTAATACCCACTTCTATTAATGATAGGCCAATAGTAAGAACAATCAATCCAGTAACCAGTGGAGGTAGCCAAATGCGAATACGCCCAATAAAGAAACCGAGCAATGTGTGAATAATGCTACCGACTAAAATACCACCAAATAAACCCGCCATACCCACGGTTTTAACGGCAGGAATCATAACGGGAATAAAGGCAAAACTCGTGCCTTGCATTATGGGTAAACGCGCACCTACAGGGCCAAAACCAATGGTTTGAAATAGGGTGGCAATGCCAGAAAATAACATGGCAACCTGAATCATATAGACTTAATCGGGTGAGCCAAAACTATAGCCTGCGGCTAAACCAATAATAATGGCAGGTGTGAAGTTACTCACAAACATGGCTAAAACGTGTTGAATACCTAGCGGAATGGCTACGTGAATTGGTGGGGTGTAATCGGGGTCGCGCAGTTGCTCTGCGGTTGGTCTGCTCATATTCTTCTCCTTTTAAAATATGTCCTGTGTAAAAAGTAGTTGAAAAATAAGGAAAAAGCAACAGGGTGTAATTTTGAGAGTTTTTTGAAATCATTTCTGTTACATTACGCGCATGAATCAGCTAATAGACATTACAGAATTAAATAACAAATATTTTATATTACGCCATGGTGAAAGCCTTGCAAATATAGAAGGCATCATTGTTAGTACCCCAGAAAATGGTTTAGATAAATACGGTTTAAGCGATGAGGGGCGCGCCCAAATCGAAACAACCATTAAGAAAGCAAAAGCTGATGAATTACTGGGGTCAAAAACACGCATTGTTAGTTCTGACTTCAAACGTGCTTACGAATCTGCTGTTATTGCTGGGGAAATATTGGGTACCGAATACTTGATAGAGCCAGAGCCAAGATTACGTGAACGTGACTTTGGTAGCTTTGAATTATTGAGTAATGAACATTATCAAACTGTTTGGGACAAGGATGCTTTAGATAGTTCTCACACCAGTAATAATGTTGAAAGTGCCGATGCGGTAATGCAACGTGTAAGCGCATTTGTTTGGTCACTTGAAAGCTATTATGATGATCAAACTTTCTTGCTTGTAGCGCATGGTGATACCTTGCAAGTGCTTCTAACTGCCTTTAACAAACTCCCAGCATCATGCCAGCGTGACTTAAAGCATTTAGAAACAGCTGAACTACGGTCTTTAGAGTTTTAATAGGTGTTTTTATAGACCACCCCTCCCCTTTTTCGATGATTTGTACTAAATATTAGCGTACAAAATATCGAAAAAGCAGACTTCCTTACAGAAAATAATAGTAAGTGCATATTGTGATGATGACTAATATAATCGCTGTCTGCTTATAATTTCAGGACTCTTCCATATGAGTGCAAGTGAAGGCTGTACAGATAATAGTTGTGATTTACCCGATATCGCAAATGAACCTCATAAGGGACCAAATGCGCCCTTAAACTGGGTTGGCATGAGCGAAATTGAATTGCCCGTGCATATGCTCAATGGGAATGGTGCACAGATTCAAACCGTTGCGCGCGTTCAAGCTTACGTTAACCTTACTGATCCAAAAAGCAAGGGCATTCATATGTCGCGCCTCTATTTGGCGGTTGATCAAATGCTTAGCGATAATGTTATTACGCCAAAGCTATTGCGTGAAATTGTTGAATACTTTGTTGAGTCGCACGAAGGTATTAGTGATAGCGCTTACTTGGAATGCCGTTTAGAATTTTTTGAACGCCGTAAATCATTGAAGAGTGATAATACAGGCTGGAAGGCTTATAAAGTTCGTCCTATTACTTCTTTAAGAAAAGGGGTAATCACAACTGAGCTTAGTATTGAAGTACCGTATTCATCAACCTGTCCATGTTCCGCGGCACTGTCGCGCGATATTATTCAGCAAGGCTTTCAAGATGAATTTGGAAAATCAGGCTCAGTTGATCTTGAAAAAGTACATGAATGGCTAGGTACTCCAGAAGGTATTTCTGCAACACCGCATAGTCAACGCTCAATTGCTCAAGTTCGCGTAAAGTTATCTGATAAAGTTGATGATATGCCTATATCTCGTTTAATTGATCAGATTGAAACGGCTTTGCCTACTCCTGTTCAAGCTGCTGTAAAGCGTGCGGATGAGCAAGAGTTTGCACGATTGAATGCTGCAAATTTAATGTTTTGTGAAGATGCAGCAAGACGCGTTCAGGCAGAATTAAATAAAGACGATACATTGGATGATTTTTGGATTCGAGTGAACCACATGGAGAGTTTACATCCGCACGATGCGGTTGCGATTGTGACTAAAGGTGTTGATGGGGGTTATCGTGATGATCCACGGGAATTTCCACATTAGTGATTGTTTATAAATAACCATTTAGAAATAAAAACTAACAATAAAAAAGAGCCACATAAAGTGGCTCTTTTTTATTGTTACCTGAATCCGTGACTTCAATGCGGATAACAGGGCGTAAGATATTGGTTTAGCACGAGAATTTAAAAAATCTTAGCTTCACCCATAGGTTAAGCGGGTATTTTTTTAAACTCGTGATGAATCAATAGCTTGCGTACTGTGCCGTAGTGAAGTCACTGATTCAGGTGTTAGTTAATTGCTTAAAGAAAAAGATCTGATGCCTCCCTCGCAAAAAGGCATCAGAGTTTCCCTCGCAACATCCTTAAGCAAAAGTGTCGTCAAATAGGCTGTTAGCCCACGTGAACATATCCCTGTGGTTTTCTCTGCTAACGCCGATTGATGCTCCGCCAGAACCTACCACTTTCTTCATGGTGTCTGTCGCTGCATCGTAACCATAAACGGCTGTTAACCATGAGGCAGTCGTTGTTGAAATAGGGCTGTAACAAGCGGAGTTAGTCATTGGTGCAGCATACGGTAAACCACCAGCTAATAAACGAATGACTGCGTCAGCACATACTTTAGCTTCAGCATTTGCGATATGCCCTGCTTTAGGTTGTCCAGTGCCTTGAGAATCACCGATTATGTGTATGTCAGGAATGGCGGTTGATTCGTAACTAATAGGGTTTACATCTGCCCATCTACCAGTAGCATGGTTGGCTAAGCCAGAATCAAGAACGATTTTACCTGCAGAATGTACAGGAATAACATTTAACACGTCAGATTTAAACTCGCCTGCACTGGTAAATGCTGTGCGTGCATCTGAGTCTACAGACTCTAATGTCACGCTCTTATGATATTCAACGATACCTTTGTAAGTAACATCAAATGCATGGCTGAATGTTTCCTTTTCAACGATAATATCTGGATTGGCATCAAGTACGACAACCTTTGCTCCAGGATTGTTGGTTTTTAAGTAGTCCGCGATGATGCAAGCTCTTTCATAAGGGCCAGGAGGGCAGCGATAAGGAGAAGGGGGAATGGTCATGACAAAAGTTCCGCCGATAGGCATTGCATCAAGCTGTTGCTTTAACAGTAGTAGCTGTTCTCCTGATTGCCAAGCATGTGGTACTTTGGCAAAATCTAATCCATCAACAGGATTAAATGAAATGCCGGGCGCTACGATCAATCGATCATATTCCAACTTACTTCCATCGCTTAATTCAACCATTTTTGCGGCACTATCAATGCCTTGAACCCACTTTGTTACGATATTTACGCCGTATTTTGTGTTTAAGGTATTGTAGTTGAAAGAAATATCACCTAATGCTCTTTGGCCATTTAGAACCAGATTGCTTAAAATAGGAGAGCGGTATTGTGCATTCGGCTCAACTAAAGTTACATTTAGGTCTGGTGACCAATGCTTAAGGTATTTGGCCGCTGTTGCGCCAGCAAAACCTCCGCCAATAACTATAACTCTTGAGCCATTAGTCGCAGCATGTAAAAGTGTTGGAAATGATGCTAATGCTGTAGCACCGCCGAGTGATTTTAAAAAGTTTCTACGTGATGAAGTATTCATGATTAATCATCTCCATTATTATTGCTTGAAAGGGTGTTGAAGTATTCATCCATTAAACGTATTTGAGCATCAGAATATCCTTTTGCTTGAAAGTGCATAAGCTCCCATTTATTTTCTCTTTTCATTTCATTAAGTTCACCATAAATTTCTTCTCCAAGTAAATCTTCGAAGCCTTTATTTGGGTTTGCATCAGTGCGGTGACATTGGGCGCATTGCGATGCTAATAATCTTCCTGCAGAGGGTGTTGTAACGACTGTTGGGTTGATGCTTCCGTTTCCATTATCATATCTATCGTCGTCGTCATCGTATCGATCATCATCATCATCTCGGTCGTCATCGTCGTCGTATCTATCGTCATCATCACGATCATCATTGTCGACGTTGTCTTTAATGCCATCGTTGTCATCATCATCGTCATGTCTATCTTCTAAGCCATCGTTGTCATCATCGATGTCATCTCGGTCATCAATACCATCACCATCGTGATCGTTATCGAAGTCCCTATCATCTTTATCTTTAACACCATCATTGTCATCATCATCATCGTCGTGATTATTGATGCCGTCATTGTCATCATCTTCATAGATGTCGATGATGTCATCGTTATTTTTATCTAAAGGGTCGTTGTCCGCTTTGTCGACTATTTCAATTGAAAAATCATCAATATAAACCTCTTTGGGGTCATCTTCTACGCCATCACCTTCAATATCTAAAGTCATGTTATCCCTGTTTAGGGCAAGGTCAACATAGCCTAAGTCTGTATCTTCGGTGCCTATAAAGGCGATGCTGGTCACTCCATCTTTGTTAGTGAACTTGATAGGAGTAACTACTTTTTTTGCAATATCATCCTCATTAGTTGTCATCACTAAGCGACAAGATAGGTCTACCGGTATTTTTAGTGAAAAGGGGTGTTGAGTAGTTCCATTATTATCTGAATTTACAGAGTAATAAGAACCGTCTTCACAGAAGGCTTCAATCAAAGTACCAGGAACAGTACCTGTTAAATTGAAACTGGATTTTGTGGGTGTGGAAGTAGTATCGCTTCCTCCGCCACAGGCGGCGAGTAAGACCGCCGTAGAAACCATTACTGGAATGGTATATTTAGTTTTCATGTTATACTCCACTTGCTAAGTTGCTTACCTTGCGGTAAGTAGTTTATCGACTCGGTGTTACAGTACCGAGTCACCTTTTTTAATCGTCATCGTCGTCATCGTCGTCGTCGTCATCATCGTCGTCATCGTCTTTTTTAAGCTCAATTTTTTCAGCAACTAATATACCGTTGTTGTCCACAACCCCATTAATCTCTAATTGTGTATTTAATTTAATATCAGTAGATATACCGTCTTTATATTTAGTATTAGTCGTTGTCCTGACTGGTATGCCGTTAATTTCAAAGTCTAAGATTGAAATAAAGCGTGTCACAATACCCTCTACTTCAAGTTCTGTTCCTTTTACTGTAGTCATGAACTCATCTTCTAATTCAACTTTTTTGGCTATTAATATGTGCCCGTCATATTCTGTAGAGCTGTTAACTTCTACAAACTGACCATTCTTTGGCTCGGTATTAAAGCCTTCTAATTTTGCATTGCCATAATCAATTAGAATACTTTCAATCATGAAGGTTTTAGTGGACGTGTCTATATTGCTGATTGTTCCTTTAAGTTCATTTTTAGAGCCAATACTTTCTTTGAGTTTGATACTAGTTGCTCTAATCAAACCAGTGCTATCCCTGATTCCTGATACTTCGATAATATTCCCAATGACTAAGTCTGTAAGATTTGCGAAGGTGTTTGTAGAGCCACCTCTATCATCAATGAGTGTTGTATTGGTGTCAGTTTTAACGAGTTGTCCTAGGATTTCTATTGTTGAATTATCTGTACTAGCAGTTGTTACAGTGCCATCGATAAGGTCTATAAAAGAAACATCTTCGGCAATTCCTAATTGGGTGGTTTTATCAACTAAACCTTTAATAACAACATATTCTCCAATGCTAAATTCACTTTGACCAGATGATGTGATTCCATCTCGGCTGAAGGTTGCTTCATCTACGTTAAACTTTATTCCATTGACCCAAATGCTACCAAAACCCGTTACCCTTCCTGCGGTCGTGATACCTGTTCCAGTTATTCCATCATTGCTGGCAACGGATACTCCGCCACCACAGGCACTTAAAGCAAAACTTAATACGATTGCCGTGATGCTTTTAAAACTAGTTTTCATCATTTGTACCTTTTAATTTTTCGCTTTCAGTCTCAAAATAATAGATGCCCACGCCAACTTTCATTGATTTTTCATTTTTTTTCGTTGTTTGCTTATTCATGTCGTGTTGGGCAAGCCATTTATTGAGTTTAACGAGAAGTATTTGATTTTCTTTGGCGACCAATTCTCTAAATTCATCTAGATTTTTTACATTAATCTTGTCGTAGCTAACTTTGCGTTGATATCTGGGTTTATTATTTTCGTTAATAATATTGTGTTTTATTGTTGATATAAGAAGAGAAACGTCTTCACCCAGTAAATCATACATTCCATTTTCATCATTAGAGGGAATATATGCCGCACGAATAAGTGCTACCTTGTTCCCATCTATTTCTTCAATGGCGCCGGTGCGAAGTAGCTCTTTCATCATTGCTCTAAAAGGCATATCACCACTATACAGATTGACCAAGTGCTCAAAAGTTCCATCTGCCCCTTGAGCATCAAGAATCTTTGCTTTGTTATTTTCATCACAAAATAATGGGTCACTAATCCAAGCACTGATTACACGTGTAGCTCTATTTTGATTTACTTTCTTATCATGAAGAGGCGTAGATTCTTTTCTAAATGCGCTAATCTCTTTACGCGTTAGACCTGAACTAATTGCAATTTGCGAAGTGGTTGCTTTTTGTTTTGATTTAATAAGTTCTTTTTCTATTACCTCAATGTATGCTAACTTTGCTAATTTAGAAAACTCTCCAAAGGCCATGCCATTTCGATACATTAAGCCAATCAAGGGTTTTAAAATCGCATAGAGCGCTGTAGATAGATAGGTGTTCATTATTTGGGATAATATTCCCAAATAATGAACAATGCAAGCTTTCCTGATAGTTGGTAGCGAGGGGTAATGTATTACCGAGATTATATTGAAATGCTAGTGACTTGATTAACACTATATATCACATTAAACTCAGATACGTTATATGGACATATAAAGTGCCCGTTAAACAAGGATAATATTTAAATATATCCCCCCCCCCTCAAAAAAAGAAAGGAAAGGAGATTGGCATGGAATTATCAACTGCAATTGCAGATGTGAAAAAATATGACAGTAGTGTAGATGAGGCGCTTGTGGAAGCAATTTTTAAGAGCCTTCGACCTGTTCATGGAAATAAAGATGCAATGTTGGTGGGTTGTTCAGACCCTAGTGAGTTAACGACAGTTAAGAGAAATTTCTTAATGAAGAAACTAGGAATGGATGATAGCCCTGAATTAGATGCTGCTGTAAAAGAAACGTGTGAGACGATGAAAGATGTGCGCATGAAAGGACGTATAACATTCTATTACCTGCTTACTAAGAAGTTTGGCAAAGAATCAGCTTACGCATAAGACAGAGTTGGGCATTACTAGGTAAAAACTTTGTTAAAAGTAGGTCTAACTGGAGGTATCGGTTGCGGGAAAAGTACCGCAGTTGATGCCTTTCGTGTTTTGGGTGTGCCAATAGTTGATGCAGATATAATTTCGAAAAATATAGTGGCAAAAGGCAGTGAATCTTTAGATGAAATAGCTAAATTTTTTGGCGAAGACTTGTTGTTAGAGAGTGGTGAGTTAAATCGCCCGTTATTAAAAGAAAAAATTTTTTCAAATAGTCAGGCATTAGAAAATCTAGAAGCTATTCTGCATCCACGCATCAAGAGTGAAATTCAGGCTCAAATTAATCAGATCGAGAGCCAACCTTATGTAATTGTCGATATCCCTTTGTTGGTTGAAAAAAATTACCAAGGAATGTTTGATCAAATTATTGTGGTAGATTGTTTGCCAAAGCAACAAATTAATCGGGTAATACTGCGTGATGAGTTAAGTGAGTCAAGTATTATTAAAATAATGCAAAATCAGGCAACTCGCGCTGCTCGAAACTTAGTGGCAACAAAAATATTGAATAATACTAAAGATAAAGATTTTCTAGTTTCTCAAATTAATCGTTTGCACAAAGAGCTAGTAGCATTATCATAAGCCCTTTTTCGTAAACTTTCCTTTAAGTAGAAATAGCATGGCAGTATTTGAGCACCCATTGAATGAAAAAATCCGTCTTTTTATGCGGTTAAGTTATTTGATGAAGCGTTTCAACTATCATCTTGAAGATCCAAGCCCTGAAAATTGTCAAGCAGCAGTTGTAATCCTCTTAGAGCTTTATAATTTATCGTCACGGCTTGATGTTAAAAATGCTGCGTTACACGTACTGGACTTTCAAACACAAGCTGTTCGCCAAGCAAAAGGTGTGCAGGGTGTAGATGAAATGAGAGCAACGCGCATTTTGGCAAAGTTAGAAGAAAAAAGTAAACAGCTGTACAGTTCTCGCGGACAACTTGGTCAACACCTAAAAACTCACCATTTTTTAAATATACTCCGTCAACGTGCTTCTATTGCTGGAGGAATAAATAGTTTAGATGTGCCTTTATTTAATCATTGGTTAAATAAAACTAGTGATAAACGGGTTGAGGATCTGCAAGGCTGGGCAAAACCTTATAGAATCGCTTTTGAGGCTATTGAACTACTAATGGAATTAATTTACCAAGGTGGAGAAAAACAAGAAGTTGTTGCAGAAGGTGGTTTTTATCAATCAAGTTTGAGTCCAGATAGAGACTATCAAGTACTCTCCATAGAGTTGCCAAATAATTCTAATGTTTATCCTGAAATAAGTGCAGGTAAACAACGTTTTTCAGTTCGCTTTGTAGATGCCATGGACTTAGAGGAGCGGGGTAAGCAGATTGTTGAAAATGTAACTTTTGAGTTAACACTTTATAGTTTTTAGCAGGATTTCTTTCATTAATGGGTGACTTAGCTGAGTAGAGCGTAGCAACAGTTTAAAGTTATTTAAAGTGCCTTGCCATCAAATACCTCAGCCTCTAATACTAATGAATCTATGCCGTCCACACAGCCTAGGTTCACACGGTATTGATCAATAAATCGTGATGTTTGATTAAACGTATAAATGCCACATTTCTTACAAAAGTAATAATGTGCTATTTTGCTGTCAAACTCATAAAGACCTAGGCTATTTTCTTCTTTGAGTGTGATGGTTAAATCTTCAGGAGGTATGACAAAGCTTGTCATTAGTGCGCCTTTGCGAATACAGATTGAACAGTTGCAACGTAATCCAGATTTGATTTCTTCGTGTTCAAAAGAGAATTTCACATTGCCACAGTGACAACTGCCGTTATATCTTTTCATGTCAGTATTCATCTGCTTTCCTTGTCAAACTGCTTAATTAAAACCGATGTGTCTGCGCGTGCGTAGCCTCGTTCTTGCAATTTTTTATATTCATCATCAATTTGTTTTGTGATGGGTAAATCCACACCTAATTTTTTAGCCTCTTCCATGCATATTGCTAAGTCTTTACGAACCCAGTCGACTGCAAATCCAAAGTCAAAATCATTATTCATCATGGTTTCGGTGCGATTAACCATTTGCCATGAGCCTGCCGCGCCGTGTTGTAATACATCAACCATGGTTTTTGCATCAATACCTTCTGCTTCTGCAAGCGTAATTGCTTCTGATAAGGTTTGTAGTGTGCCTACAAAACAAATCTGGTTAATCATTTTTAATACCTGACCTTGCCCTGATTCGCCTATTAATGTCACCGCTTTAGCGTAGGTATTAAGAATAGGGAGCACTTTATCAAAGGATTTCTGGTCACCGCCAACCATTATTGTTAGCGCTCCGTTTTCAGCACCTGCTTGACCACCAGAGACGGGCGCGTCAAGAAACGCCATCCCTTTTTCTATTGCTTCAGTATTTAGTTTACGAGCAATGATGGCAGAAGTGGTGGTGTGATCAATTAAAATAGCACCAGCCTTTGAAACACTAAAAATTTTATTATAAATTTCTCGTACATCATTATCATTACCGACATTAGTAAGTACTATATCGGCATCTTTCACTGCCTCTACGACAGTTTGTGCAAATGATCCATTATATTCCGTTATCCATTTTTCGGCCTTAGCTGTAGTACGGTTGAATACGGTAATATCATAACCGGCATTGGAGAGATGTCCTGCCATGGGGTAACCCATAGCGCCTAAACCTAAAAAAGATATTTTCATGTGTTTGCGAACCTAAAATATGGGATATAGAAATATAGCATAGCTGAAGCTGTTAGAAAAAATACAGATAGCACTAATCTATACAAGTACACACTTTATGGGATAAGGCTTGAGGGGGGCGATTGCAGTTCTCTCCAAATACTTGAGTAATATTTTCTACTAAGGCTTTAACAACAGGATCATCTTTGCGTGATTTCAAATAGCCTAAACCAAGAGGGAGAGCAAAAGCCTCGCCTGGCCAAACAACAATCTCCCCTTTTTTAAGCATTGTGTCTGCTTCATCATCACGTATAAATGCTAAGCCGACACCTGCGCGTAATAGTGCATTGGTAGAGTCTTCTGTGGCACTTGATGTAATCCAATCTGGCTGTTTAATATCGTTGTGATCCGAAAATAAATGGCGAATCAGTTTGTGATAAATACACAGAGGCTCTGGATAAATCCAAGGAAGCTGCGCAAGATCTTCTGGACTGGCATTTTTTAGCTCTTCTTTCCATTTAGGCGACGCTGCTATTACTGCATGGGTAGTGCAGAGTTCTATTCTTTCTATTTCATCAAATAGTTTCCCACCTGAGAAAAAAGTAACATCTAAACGACCTTTCACGACCTTTTTTAATAACTCCACAGAGGTATCTTGCGTGAGCTGCATTTTTAGCCCTGAGAACTGTGACATCAAATTATGGTGCCATTTTGCTAGCCGCAAATATTCTGCATCGGCATTTAACCCGAGTTTGGCTTGTCCTGTTAATACCCCTTGCAAGGTTCTTGCTTTTAATTTGAGGTCATTACCAGCATTTAAAACAAGCTGTGCCTTTTCACGTAAAACCTCTCCATCAGTGGTTAAGCTCATTCCTTTCGGTGTGCGTTCAAAGAGCTTTATCTCAAGCTCTTCTTCTAAAGCTTTAATGTGTGCGCTAACCGCAGGTTGACTGGTGAATAAGCGCTCAGATGCTTGGGTAAGATTGCCTGTTTCTGCAACAGTAACGAAAGTACGTAGTTGATAGAGTTCCATAAAGCAATCATGTCATTAAAGCTGATGATGAACAATCGGGAATTCTGATACCCCCCTTTTGATAATACGATTGGATAGTTTTTGATGTCGAGCGCTTAATAGATTCATGGATACCTGTAGGGGGTAACCTAAATAGGGAAACCTGCAAGGGTTTCCCACTAAATTAATGCTAGGAGGCACGTTATGCCAGTTTATATCGAAAACAACCATCATAATAATATTTCACAGTACTTGTCTGCTTGTGAAGCTCCAAAAGGGTTTTCTGCAGGGCAGATCATTGCTAAGATAAAATTTTGGGCAAATCGCTCACGACAAAGAAAGCAACTTGCACGTTTAGATGCGTATATGTTGGCAGATATTGGAAAAACTGCTGAGCAGGCCAAGGCTGAAATTGCTAAACCATTTTGGAAATAACTTTTGGAAGCTCTGATTAGCCCACTTAAATCCCCAGCTAACCCGTTAGCTGGGGATTTGCGAATAAAAGCTTATAAATTCCCCATAAAATTCACTTGCAAAATCATCAATAAAACAGTCAAATAGCGTTACCCCTAAAAGGAGATAACCCCCATGACTAAGTTTTTACTCGGTTTTTTCAGCTTTGGATGGCTGAGAGGATTAGATTTTTTACCACCACTGTTGTTACGCCTCTTCCTAGCACCACTACTTTATGTTTCTGGTAGTCAAAAACTAGGTATGTTCACAGGTGAATATTCTAAATGGAACCCACTAAGTTGGTTTAATTTAGATAATCCAATACACCAAGCAACCTCTGCTGGTTTAGCTAAACTTCCTTTCATCGGCGATTCTCTTGCTGGATTGTTAACAACATCAATCGGTTGGTTAGAGATAATTGGTGCTTTATTATTATTAATTGGCTTTGCAGTGCGTTGGATCTCATTGCCATTGTTAGCACTAATTGGCTTAACTGCACTTATGGCTTTAAATGGTCAAGACATTGTTGCTACACTTAAAGAAATGTTAATGACACACGGCTACACAGATATGAGTAGCTCAGCATTCAGTAAAGCAGTGATTTATTTCTTAATGTTACTAACCTTGTTCTTTATGGGCGCAGGTCGTTTCTTTAGTGTGGATTGGTTTTTACACCGCAGACTCCACAAGAAAGTTATCGCCGCTGATACTGCCAAAAATGTGCAACATGTACATAAAGATGTAGATGACCCATTTGATTTAGATAATACAACGGATG
>JALSLX010000147.1 GCA_026988095.1 Thiotrichaceae bacterium | reverse complement strand
CCCTATCTCCCCAAACTCTTTAATAAAACCACTTACGCTATTATCAGTCACAGGAATAAATGAACTCTGATTTAATGTAGTAAATAATGAAACTGATAGGTTTTTCATCTCAACACTAAATTCAGTAGCCACCTTTTTTTCAATTTCACTTCGACTACCTGCTAAACTTTTCACAAAAGTGTATAGCTCTTCTTCTTCTGTAAAATGACTGTGGCACATTTTAGAAAATTTGGACAACATCATCGGCATCATGGTGAATTCTTTTTCTCTTGCGCTATGCATGATGCTTTCATAAATTGACAATAGTTCTTTATGTTCTTCTATAAGAGTTTCAGTGAATTTATATTTATACGCTGGCAAATCTAACTTTTTACTCGCTTCAGCTTCTTTTTCTATTTTATTATCATCTATTTTAACTCGTGATTCTTTGCCAGTACCTTCATTTTCTAGATCAGAAACATTTTTCTTGAAAGTAATATCCTTCGTTAGAGTTTCTTTAATCCCAGACATATCGATTTCTTTTAAAAGCGTTTGTTTGATATCGGCTACTAATGACTCTTTTAATTTTGATATATCTATTTCTGATAAGAGCAATTCTTTAATAGCTTCAACTTCAATATCTTTAAAAAGAATATTTTTCTTTTTAGCTTTTTCAAACTCATCATTTATATGATTATCTTTAACTGAAACTGAATCTGTCATTTTGATATTTCTCGTAGTTTTATTTTTATTATTAAGCTCAAGAATCTTGGCTAATTATTTTATTACACCATTATAACATAGCTTAAATAAGTAAAATTACCACTTATCCGAATACACTGTGTAGAATACCCTCATGAAAATTCAATGGTTCCCTGGTCATATGCATAAGGCCAGCAAAGAAGTCGCAGAAAAACTCCCTGAGATGGATCTCCTAATAGAAGTGCTCGACACACGCATTCCTTTTAGTAGTGAAAACCCCATGATTGCCTCAATTCGTGGCGATAAACCCTGCCTTAAAATATTCAATAAATCTGACCTTGCAGACCCAGAAATCACTCAAGAATGGCAAGACTATTTTGAGAAAGATAAGGAAATAAAAACCTTAACAATAAGCCGAGACGAACCTGAAAAAATAAAACAAATAGCACATATTTGTCGCAAAATGATTACCCGTAGCGATGCCCGCGTGAAAGAGATTCACGCCATGATTGTGGGAATTCCTAATGTTGGCAAGTCAACCATCATCAATACCCTAACAGGGCGAACCATCGCAAAAACGGGTAATGAGGCTGCTGTAACAAGACAACAACAACGCATTAAAATAGCCGAAGACATCGTGCTGTTTGACACCCCTGGTATGTTGTGGGGCAATATCGAAAATGAAAACTCAGGCTATCGACTAGCTGCCACTGGTGCGATTAAAGATACTGCCTTTGAAAATGATGATGTGGCATTTTTTCTGGCTGAGCATCTTATTGAGTTTTATCCCGAACGATTAGTAGAGCGCTATCAACTAAGTCACGCACCACAAACAGAAATTGAACTGATTGAGTCAATTGGTAGGTTACGAGGGTGCTTACGTGCTGGTGGGCAAGTTGAGCTAGACAAAGCTTGCAAGATTCTGATTAATGAGTATCGCTTAGGAGTATTAGGTGAAATTACCCTTGAAACACCCGAAGTAACCATAAATGAAATGAAAAAAGTTGTTTACGAGCGAGAAAAGAAAATTGCAGACCAAATAGCAACTAAGGCTAACCGTAAAAAACGCTGGAAAAAGAATAGAAAGTAACAGCAGAGTTTTACCTCAAGCTGGACCAAAATTCATCCCAATCGATAAACGCATTTCTTGTGATCGGCTTTTCATAACGCCATGCATCAAATCAGGGGCAAAGAAAATAAACTCCCCTGCTTGGGGTGTTAAATAAACAACATCATCGAGTGCTGTATTTCCTAGCACTAAATCACCCGATTTACTTGGTACATTAATATAGTACACGCCAGAAAGTAATTCATCATCTTCATCATGTGTATGGCTAATCGTTTGATCGCCAAAGTGCATTTCATTAAACCAAAATCCTGCCTTTAAAGGTTCTTGGCTATTGAGTGTTTTTAATGCGAAAGTTAAAGCTTCACTCAATACAACAGGTAAGTTAGGTATTCTTCCCTTATTTATATAAATATTCTCATACCTACCTTCGAAAAAATGCGTCTTATGTGTCTCTTCTTGATCTTTTAAGTCTAAATAATGCCTTTGTAATTCTTGATTGTGCTGGACAGAAAAAGAAGACTTGTAGCGGTAGTAATTCATACGATTCTTAGGTTTAAATTGTTTTCATTTAATAAAATGAATTAAAAAGGCTTAACGACTACCATTATTAGAATAACAATCGTCAATAATAACGGCAGTTCATTCATCCAACGGTAAAAAACACCCGAGTGATTCAAATGACCATTTTGCATTTCTTTCATACGCGCTTTAGTCCAAAAATGATAAACCAGCATCAATGCAACAAAGGTTAGTTTAACGTGAAGCCAACCACCCGAAAATCCATAACCCAGCCAAAGCCAAAGACCCGTTCCAATTGCCAACATCATCATGATTGTCATAAAAGCATAAAGCTTGCGCGCCATAATGGCTAGCCGATCAACTTGCTCACCTGCCTGCTTACCTTCGACAAAATGTACAAAAATACGGGGTAGGTAAAAAATACCAGCCATCCATGACATAACAAAAAGTATATGAAATGTTTTTAACCACAACATAGCAATCACCTATGAATAAAATTGTGTAGAATCATACCGTAATTTTTTATCAGTAAAACTTAATTCAAAGGTATTAATTTTGACCGATACTATCTCCGTTGACACCATCTCAGATGACACCATTTTTTGGCATGATTATGAAACATGGGGGGTAGACCCTCGCCGTGACCGCGCCGCACAGTTTGCAGGCATCCGCACAAATTTAGATTTAGAGGTGATTGGAGAGCCAGTAATGTTTTACTGCAAGCCAACTACGGATTTTCTCCCTCACCCAGATGCTGTGCGCGTCACCGGCATCGCACCGCAGTTAGCCAATAAAGAAGGTGTAAACGAAGCCGACTTTTTTGGGCGTATCAATGAAATATTCTCTGTACCAAAAACCTGTGGGGCAGGTTATAACAGTATTCGCTTTGATGATGAGGTCACACGTTTTGGCTTTTATCGTAATTACATCGACCCTTATGCGCGTGAATGGCAAAGTGGCAACAGCCGTTGGGATATTCTTGACTTAGTCCGCATGACTTATGCTTTGCGACCAGAAGGAATCAATTGGCCAGAAAGAGATGGAGAAAAAGGCATACCGAGCTTTCGTCTTGAGCATTTAACAGCCGCTAACGATATAGAGCAAGTTGGTGCACACGATGCCCTAGTTGATGTAAAAGCGACCATTGATATAGCTAGACTAATTAAGACCAAGCAACCCCGCTTATACGAATACTATTTCAATCTGCGATTAAAAAACAACGTTGCTCCAATGCTCAATACCAATATTGAACTCTCACAACGTAAGACCATGCTCCATGTTTCAGGAATGTTTCCTGCCACGCAAGGTTGTATTTCTCCCATCGTTTCACTTATGGTTCACCCTATAAATAAAAATGAAATCATTTGCTACGATTTACGCCATGACCCTAGTGCAATGCTAGAAATGAGCGTTGATGAAATCATTGACAACCTATACAAGCCACGCGCACAACGAGATGAATCACACCAACATATTGCCCTTAAAGGCATACACATCAATAAATCACCAGCTCTATCACCAACAAATACATTAACGGATGAATTAGCAATTCGATGGGAGATTGACTGGGTTGTTATAGAAGCCAATAAACAAAAACTTTTAGCTAATGAGACACTTATCGAGCGTTTAGAAGAGCTGTATAGCCGTAAACGAGAACTCAAAGAAAACGATGCCGACTCAAATCTCTACGGCGGATTTATTAATAATAATGATCGAAAACTCTGCAACCTAGTTTTAACATCCTCACCAAAAAAACTAGCTGATTGGAAACCAGAATTTAAATCCAAACGCTTACAAACACTCTATTTTCGTTATCGTGCTCGTAACTGGCCAGAAACATTAACCGAAGCCGAGCAAAAGCAATGGAAGTCATTCTGCCAAGCCCGTTTAATTGATGGTGAGTTTGATTGCCCATTAACCGCAGACCAATTTCAGCAACGTTTGGAAGAACTAGCACTTGAAGATTTAAACGAACGAGAACACAAAGCACTGGGAGATTTGGTAAATTGGGTTCAAGGGTTTATGTAGTTGTATAAAGCTATTGCTAGAATTATTTTAGAAGTTGCTTTAGAGATTCTTTAATATTGGGTTTTCAAACAATATTCGACCAACATATTGCGCGCCTTCTTTGGTTAAATGCCCTCCATCAAATGAAATTAGCTCCATTTTATCGGTGAATAATGGACAGGTTTCTGTTTTCCCGCAAATCAATTCATGTTGATCCACAAAAACATCGATACCTAAAGTCTCTTTCAGGATTTGGTTAATCTCCATTTGCCCCGTATTCACACGGTTTCTTAATTGTTTCAATTGACTGTCTTGCATACTCAGGTAATCATTTATTGTAATCCTACCGTAGCTTTTCTTCCCTATTACTATTATTTTTTGCTGAGAATTTAAATCCATATTCTTAATACTTTGCGCTAAATTTTTTGCAGACCACGCTTTCCAACTAGCGCCTAAAATAATTAAGTCAGCCTCAGAGATTTGCTGCTTAGCTTTATTCAAACTATCTGCCTGATTACAAAAGTCTCTATCTTTCACCTCTATTTTACGATTTGATTCATTGCCTAAAAATATTTGGCATCGCACAGGAATATAACGGGTACTAATTTGGTAGTTTTTTAGATGATGCCCTTCAAATATCGAGTTATAAAAATCTTGAGCATAGCTATCACCAATAATAAGTGCTTTTTTTCTCTGATCAGACTTATCAAAGGGCACTTTCATCAATGACAAAAATCTCGCGCGCATGTATTCGGCATTAGCCATTGTATTTGAAGCTTTTAGGAGATTATCATGAATTGTTTCAGCAAAAACCAGCTTCGTTTGAAGCAAAACACAGATAATGACAACCTGTAAAAAGCCTTTTGCTAGCTGTTTTTTCAACACGTTAAAGTCCCTCAATACTTTATAAAAACTACCGAGATAGACTCTACAACTTAAAAAATGTTGCAACATTTAGCTAAAAAACTATAAAAACATCTAAATAACGGCTATTTACTAAGCCCCCCCCCTCTTTTTCGACGATTTGTACGAAATTAACGCATGATATCTCATACAAATCATCGAAAAAGAGGGGGGGTGGTCTATACAGATATCAAAAAATGACTTTTCTAAGCCCAAATAATCCCAATAACATCAAAAAGAGAAAGCTGATGCTTCCTCCCCTTGAATATCCCTGTTGGTGTCTAATTTCTACGCTTTTTCCCTCTTTTGCTCGTGCTTTAAAGCGAGTTAATTCACCATCTAGGTTTTTAATCATGCCATCAAATGCAATGTTAAAGCCCTGTAGGGATTTTTGCGCCATTACGCTATCTACCCCGATAGCTGTCGAACGTTTAGTCAGGCTACTTACGCCAGGCGCACGCAATAACATTTTGTGACTTCTTACATCAAAGACTGCCGTATCAACGAAGGTTTGAATACTATTCTCATTACCAGGGATTACATACAGTCCAACAATTGTCCAATATAAAAGTGAAGCATTATTCTGGCGAGATTGTGTAACTTGGTCATAAGAAACCAATGCCATTACATCAACATCATGCAAACGCGCCATTCGATCTAAAGTATCAAAACCACTGACTCCACGACCACTCGGTTGACGTAAATACACACTAGGTATAATTGTAATACTGTCAATAAAGCGGTGCTTACTAAAAGAAGATTTAACTTTATTTAATAATTTGAGTTTATTAGCCTCGCTAATATTTCCCCCGCGCCAATTTTGTGATGGCAAAAAAGCAATGCCAACTTTAACGGGCAAATTCAATACAGGAATTTCTTCTTGATGCTTTACACGAGATTCTTTATTGGGATAGAGAAAATCAACCAAGCTACTAGAAATAGCATTGCGACCTGATTGGTTACTCACGAACTGAGAGCACCCGCTGATTGAAACTAATAGCACTAACGATACAATTATTTTAAACATTAATTACCCCTTTACAAAAACTTATTGTGAAGAGAGTATATCTTTCAATAATACTGATTACCTTATAATATTTTTTGTAAAAGAAATCAGAAGAAAAAACACCTACAGATCAAGTTTACTGCGCATGGTTCTTACATCCATTGCACCACCAGTAAGTTCATTCACAATCTTACCTGTATTATCACTGACAAGAAAAAATGGAACACCTGTCTTTTGTGACTTTTCAAAAAACTTTCCTTCGGCATCAAGCAGAGTCGGAAAAGGATAGGATGATGCATATTTCTTGGTTGCAGCCAGTGAATCTTTACCCACAACAATCTTTACTTCCATTCCTTCAGACTCTAACTCGTCTTTCAATGAAATAATTGTAGGTTTTAACTTTTTACAGGCAGGGCACCACGGAGCAACATAAACCGTAAGGCATTTTTTTGATGCACAACGACCACCTAGCTTGCCACTTACACTAGAAAATTCATCTTGGTTATGGACTTCTAAATTAGCATGAGGCATATCTGAATTCCCACTCAGTACTAAAAACGCAACCATGACTACGACAATGAGCGCAATAATCTTATTCATTTTATAAGCATTTATAATTATTA
>JALSLX010000146.1 GCA_026988095.1 Thiotrichaceae bacterium | reverse complement strand
TTAATCTCTGAACGTGTTTCCACAAAAGCGACAACGAGAAAAACTGATGCTAGGCAAGCTTGATGCCTCTTGTGATGGTGTTAATTTAACTACATTGTGACTCCCACAACTTGGACAAGCTGTGTCAGAGTTATTTGCTACATTTGGCAAGTCAACCTTGGTATCACTAGCCTCTCGATGCCTGACAATTGAATTAGATGATATAGGAGGGAAGCGACTTTCGTGCTCCTGTACTATTCTTTGACACTGTTTTCTAAAAGGTTTAAGCAAACCTATTTCATCGAACTTTTTTCTAAATTCAACGAGCAATTCTTTTGTTGGCATACGAGGTGTATAACTTGGCTGCATAAAACTAAATAAGTGAAGTTGATGTTTACTCCATTTTAATAAATCATCATCATTCAAACAAAGCAACTCTTGTAAGGCGATAAGGCGTAAAAGAATGAGTTGCTCACTTCCACTGAGATTGACTAATTTCCTCTTCTCGAAAAAACGTTCAAACTTCCCCCAAGGCAGACTAGTAGAAAATAATGCTACCGAGCTAATGAAATGAGAATCAGGAGCTACATACGAATTACCGTGCCCCATCTTTTGTACAACATTTAAATCCACTTAACACTCCTTGTTAATTTATAGTCCTTACAATCACCCAATAACGGTAACATCCTCACCTACAAAAATAGAATAATGGATAGCTATAAAGAAGAGAAAGGTGGCACTGTATCTTGGTGGCTTTAAACGGATAAACGGTAGTCCGATATTTACCATTCATCTTTATTGCCTAAACTTTAAACAAGCTAATAAACAAGGATCTAGAGAGTTATTAATTTTAGTTCTGCGCCTGTGGATAATTTATGGGCTACTCATTAACATAGATCAATGACTACAAAATAATAAACTAATAGTATCTCCCTCGAGATACAGATTTGTTTCTCGCCTCCTAATTAGCCACTCTATTGAGTGGCTTTTTTTATCTAATCGGCGTGGTATAAATTCCAAATTTTGTGATCGTTTCTCTGAAAAACCAATAGTCTTTACTTTTCCCCCCGCAAATTTCTGTTTTACTACCATCAGCAAAGTTTGCCAATACGTTAAACCCTAATCCGGGCTTATGATTAAGTGCAATTACTCGGCTTTCTCTCGGCTTTAATCGCACAATAGTTATCTTCTCTTGCAGTCCTGTACGGCCGTGCTCTATCACCACAGTCGGAATTAACGTATTCGTACCATTAACTACCTCCACATACAAAGGCTTCATCGGGTTATGCAGACTAAACCATAAGCTAGGGATACCAATACCTAATAACAGTAATCCAACACTTATAAGTGCAACTATTTTTTTAGAAAGAACCATGATGAGAGCATGTTGTAATTAGCCAATAGAAGCATTGAGAATTCACAAGCAGATTCTCTTTTCTACAGGCACAAAAAAACCCAATCAAATGATTGGGTTTTTTTGGAAACTAAAAGTGACATAAGCCAATCAATAATTAGTTCTTATCAGTATCAACCAGCTTATTTGCTGCAATCCAAGGCATCATCTTACGAAGCTTTGCGCCAACCACTTCGATTTGGTGCTCTGCATTGTTACGACGATAGCCTGTCATTGATGCGTAGTTTGATTGACCTTCTAAAATGAAACGCTTTGCGTACTCACCAGACTGGATATTATCTAATGCTTCTTTCATTGCTCTTCGAGACTCATCATTGATAACTTTAGGGCCTGTTACATACTCACCGTATTCAGCATTATTTGAGATTGAGTAGTTCATGTTTGCGATTCCACCTTCAAACATTAAATCAACGATTAGCTTTAGCTCATGTAAACACTCAAAGTATGCCATTTCTGGCTCATAGCCGGCATCAACCAATGTCTCAAAGCCTGCTTTAACTAGCTCAACCGCGCCACCACAAAGTACTGCTTGCTCACCAAATAGGTCAGTTTCACACTCATCACGGAAAGTTGTTTCGATAATGGCAGTACGACCACCACCAACACCTGATGCGTAAGAAAGTGCAATCTCTTTTGCATTACCTGTTGCGTCTTGCTCAACCGCGATCAAATCAGGAACACCACCACCACGAACAAACTCAGAACGCACCGTATGACCTGGTGCTTTTGGCGCAATCATAATTACGTTTAAATCTTTACGTGCTACCACTTGATTGTAAATAACCGCAAAACCATGAGCAAATGCTAATGTAGCACCTTGCTTGATGTTTGGCTCGATCTCGTCACGGTAAAGTACTGATTGAAACTCATCTGGAGTCAAAATCATAATAACGTCTGCACCAGCTACTGCTGTTGGAACATCTGCGGTTTTAAGACCGTATGCTTCTGCTTTTTCGATTGATGGTGAGCCAACACGTAGACCAACTGTTACATCAACGCCAGAATCCATAAGGTTTGCCGCGTGTGCATGACCTTGTGAACCAAAACCGATGATGGCAACTTTTAGACCTTTAATGATAGATAGGTCACAATCTTTGTCGTAATAGATATTCATAATTATTCCTTCCTTTAAACTAAATTAATTTTCACACCACCAGCCCATTCTAGTTCAGGGGTTTCTACCCCCTCCCTAGCCCTCCCCCTGCTAGGGAGAGGGGACTGGTGGTACATTTAAATCTTGGTTATATCTTTAAAGCGTTACTGCCTCTCGTAATTCCCATCGCGCCAGAACGTACTACTTCAACAACTTTATGATCTTCCATTGTTTCTAAAAAGCCGTCTAATTTATCAGGACGACCAGTAATCTCAATGGTGTACATTTTGTTTTTTACATCAATCACGTTAGCGCGAAAAATATCTGCCATACGCTTGATTGATGCACACGATTCCATATTCGTTGCAGCCACTTTTACAAACATGATTTCACGTTCAATATGGGAGTAATCTGAAAGCTCCATGACTTTTACAATATCAACCAACTTATTAAGCTGTTTGATGATTTGCTCTATCGACGCATCATTACCTTTGGTAACAACAGTCATACGCGACATGGTTGGATCATCAGTTGGGGCAACCGTTAATGATTCGATGTTGTAGCCACGTTGTGAAAACAAGCCAGAAACACGTGATAGTGCGCCGGTTTCATTCTCCATTAAAAGGGAAATGATATGCCTTGTGCGTTTTACCTTTTCTTCTTCATGAGTGATAAACATAGCTATTTCTTCTTCCCGTTCATATCATCAATCGCATCTTGTTTAGTTAGATACATTTCATTATGCCCATACCCCGCAGGGATCATCGGATACACATTTCCTTGCTCTTCAACCACAAAATCAAGAAAGTGTAATCGTTTAGTATCTTTTATCGCTTCACGCAAAGCACCTTCAACATCAGATGGCTTTTCGATACGCACACCAACGTGACCATAAGCTTCAGCCAATTTTACAAAATCAGGTAGAGATTGGTTATACGTCATTGCGTAGCGTTCTTCATAGAAGAATTCTTGCCACTGACGCACCATGCCTAAATAGCCATTATTCAGGTTAATGATATTCAAAGGCAAATTGTATTGCTTACAAGTACCCAACTCTTGAATACACATTTGAATACTACCATCGCCCGTAATCACATTGACCACTTCTTCTGGGTGAGCAAGCTGTACGCCCATTGCCGCTGGCAAACCAAAGCCCATTGTGCCTAGCCCGCCAGAGTTTATCCAACGGTTTGGCTTATTAAAGCGGTAATATTGCGCCGCAAACATTTGGTGCTGACCCACATCAGATGCTACATAAGAATCACCGTTTGTGACCCCCCATAACTTCTCAACAACATATTGTGCTTTGATAATTTTATCATCTTGGTCGTAGCTTAGGCAGTCTTCACTCTGCCATGTTTTAATCTCCTTCCACCATGCGTCAAAAGCATTTGTATCAGGTTTGATTTTCTGCTCTTTCATCATCGCAAACATCGATGTTAAAACTTCTTTTACATCTCCCACAATCGGGTTATGCGCTTTCACGTTCTTTGAAATACTCGCAGGGTCGATATCAATATGAATCACTTTTGCATCAGGTGAGAACTTATTCAAATCTCCAGTTACACGATCATCAAAACGCGCACCAACACAGATAATTAAATCTGCATAATGCATGGCACGGTTTGCTTCAAACGTACCATGCATACCTAGCATACCGATATATTGTTTATCGTTTGAAGGGTATGTACCCAAGCCCATTAAAGTATTAGTCACAGGAAGGTTAAATGCGCGCCCAAATTCAGTAAGCTCATTGTGTGCTTTTGAAGAAACCACACCGCCACCCGCATATAAAACAGGTTTTTTAGCGTTAGCAATCATTTCGAGTGCTTTTTTGATTTGCTTTTTATTACCCTTAATCGTGGGCTGATAAGAACGCATGATTAAATCTTTAGGATAATCAAATTTGATTTTTTCAACCTTAGGATCAGTTAGGTTCTTAGGGATGTCCACCAAAACAGGGCCAGGGCGACCTGTGGTTGCCAAATAAAATGCCTTACGCATGGTAGGTGCAATATCTTCAATTTTAGTCACGATGAAATTATGCTTTACACAAGGGCGTGTGATACCAACGATATCGATCTCTTGGAAAGAATCTTTGCCCACCAAGCTCAGTGGCACTTGCCCCGTAATAACAACTAACGGAACAGAGTCCATATATGCATCAGCAATACCTGTGACAGCATTGGTAGCACCTGGGCCTGAAGTTACAATTGCCACACCCGGTTTATCGGTCGATTTTGCATAGCCTTCTGCGCCATGCACAGCACCTTGCTCATGGCGAGCAAGAATATGACGAATATCGCCACGCTCTTCTGCCTTATACAACTCATCATAAAGAAATAAAACTGCACCACCGGGATAACCAAAGATGGTATCTACATTTTCTGCTTTAAGACATTCGATGAATATCTCTGCACCTGATAATTTCACAATAAAAATCCTAATCAAACTTGATTAACAATTAGCTATCGAGCCAACTGTAAAAGTTCAACATAATAATACGATTTAAAAGAAAATACACCCCAGAAATAGTGTGCTTTTAAGGGTTTAAGGCGTGTTTTAAGCTTTTTGGCAATAAAACTGATAATTATATTTGCCACCCCCCTCTTTTTCTTGGTTTTGTATATTTTACAGGCATAAAAAAAGACTATGCTCTCACATAGTCTTTTTAATATATGGTGGCTATACCGAGATTCGAACTTGGGACCCCATCATTATGAGTGATGTGCTCTAACCAGCTGAGCTATATAGCCATACGGTTAATAATACATCCTAAAACCGAGGGGCGCTAATATAGTGATTGTGGCTAGCCGTGTCAACCGTTTCCATGTCTGAAAATAAACTTCATCCAATTGCTACTTTTTAGCTTGAGATAAAAAGCCAATATACACCAAGCTTGTAATCGTACATTAAGGAACCTCTGAATAATAGTCTAGTCGTGTTAAGGAGAGACTGATTAAGTCGATTAGAATTTAGCGCAGAAAAATCTGCCGCTATTTTTCACGAAGTGAGACGTAATAGTCATTCTATTGCGTCGATCTTCGTGGAAAATATCGGCTGATTTGACAAGCGAAAACTAATTGGACTTAATCAGTCTCTCCTTAACTACCCAGTGATGTAACTTGCCTCCACAAATTTTATAATGCAAAAAGCTCTTTCATTTCATCCATTGAATCATCTTTAAGTATTAAATCTTGCTCCTTTGTTATTTCCTTTAATTCTAATTTCTTTTGCTGATACTCCAACTCTAGTACGTCCAACATTTGTTGTTTAAGATCTCGTTGCTCTTGCAGCTTCTTTATTTCTTTCCATCTTACTAATTCTGACTCTTTTCCACCGTGGACTATATTTTTTTGCTCATGCTCAAGGTGTAGAATTTCTTGCTGAATAGCAAAATATTGTTTTTTGAGTCGTTGGAGGCTTTGAAATTTTAGCTCTTCTAATTCTAAGTAATGCTCTCTATCTTGATGTTGTTTGACTAACTTCTCTTCAATCTCATGCTGCACTTTTAATTTCTTATTTGAAATTAGCGCTTGCTCCTTATCAATTTCAAGTTCATCTTCAAGAAGAGAATCTAGCTCTCTTTCAGCTTGCTGAACTCGTTTTCTAAGCTCTTCAAGCACTTTCTTCTTTTTAGTCTGCTTATTAATGATCTTTTTATGATCTTTTTCAATCAGCTTTAATTCTTGCTCTATCTTATCCGTTATCTCTTTTTCTTTGGTTCGCTCATGAAGATTAGTTTTTTCAAATTCTATACTGGCAAGCTCCATCTCTTCAAATTCTTGCTGAGTAGTTTCTCTTTTACGTTCAATTTCTTTTAGGTTACTAAGTTTTTTCTTCTTTAATATAGAACTTTGAGACAACTTATCTTTGCAGGCTTTAGCCTCAAGCTTGATTTCTTTTTCTTTCAATAAATGATGATAATCAAGTTGGTTAATAGTTTTTGTAAATAGTCTTTGCCGGTCTTTAACTTGAACTAACTCTTGCTCTATTAATTCTTGTTTTAGCTCAAATTGATTTTTATTTTCTTGCTGCAATTCATCATAAATGCTCGTTGATCTAGTCGTTACATCACTTTTAGATTTTGAGCTAAGGGTCTTTTTTATTTCTGAAGACGAGTTAGTTTCTTTTTTTTGATTTTTTAATTTTTCTAATAGCGCCTCTGTTCTACTTAGACCTTTATCGATAGAGGGATTTGCTTTATTAGTTTGCACTACACGTGCTATTGCCTCATGAGGCTTTTCTCGCTCAATATTAACAACTTGAGAGGGAGACTCTTTTTTGGATTCTATTTTTGGCTCTGGCTCTGGCTCTGGCAAATCACTGTTGAACTCTTGTTTTACTTCATCTATTTTTTCATGGAATGACTCAATGAGACTTTCAAATTCAATATATGATTTTGCTACATCTTCACCCT
>JALSLX010000145.1 GCA_026988095.1 Thiotrichaceae bacterium | reverse complement strand
TTCGACTAAACCAAATAGGTGAAACTGGGCAACAAAAACTATTAGATTCTGCTGTATTAATCATAGGTATGGGAGGTTTAGGTTCACCTGCTGCTATGTATCTCGCCGCAGCAGGAATCGGTCGAATAATTATCAGTGATTTTGATCAAGTTGAAGACTCAAATTTACAACGCCAAATTATTCACCGCACTGAAGATATTGGTGAGTTAAAAGCACTCTCTGCTAAACGAACGATTACTGAGATAAATCCTGATTGTGAGGTTGAGGCAATTGATTGGCAGTTGGATGAAAGTGAGCTGGAAGAATATGCCAAAAAAGCTGATTTAGTTTTAGATTGTACTGACAATTTTCCCACACGTTTTATGATAAATCGTGTTTGTGTCAAAACAGGCACACCCTTAGTATCAGGTGCTGCAATACGACTGGAAGGACAGATTGCCAGTTATATTCCTTCTCTTGATAAAGGCAGAGGTGGACCTTGTTATCAATGCCTATACAAAGCAGAATTTGAAAGCACAGAGACTTGTGCGATGGAAGGAGTGTTGTCACCTGTTGTAGGAGTGATAGGAACGCTACAAGCCTTACAGGCAATTCTAATATTGATTGGCGAGGAAGAAAGCGTCAATGGAAAGCTTTTGTTATTTGATGGTTTAGCAATGGAATGGCAAACGGTGACAATTCCTAAGAACCCTAAATGTGCAGTGTGTGGTGATAAAAATGTATAAAGGACAATGCTTGCGTGGTGAAATTAAATACGAAGTGGATGAGATAAAAAGCCAAATGGGTCACTGTCATTGTTCCATGTGCCGTAAGTTTCATGGTGCTGCCTTTTCGATATTTGGCGAAGCTGACGTTAAAATTTTTCGCTGGGTAGAGGGTAAAGATCAGTTGAAAGGCTATGTTGCAAATAATGGTTCGGTTCGTCAATTTTGTCAAAACTGTGGTTCGAGCATGACGTTTGCAGAATCAGGAGAGGTGAATAATATTATTGAATTTTCATTAGGAACTTTGGATAGTGATATTGATATTTTTCCTAATGCGCATATCTACACAGATTCAAAGGCAAATTGGGTCGATATAAAAGATGATCTACCTCAACATAAAAAGGCAAGGAATGATTTTTAGCATTGCTCCCAAGGTAATTCATGGAAACGCCATCCATTTAAAGTGCCACGATGATTGTTGTCATCTCTATCGCCTTCAAAACCATCAGTAACGTGGTATATATTGCGCAAGCCAGCTTCAAGTAATCGAATACCTGCCTTTTCAGATCTATTACCACTGCGACAAATCATAATAATAGGGCAGTTGTTGTTAGTGCTGGCTTTTTGAATTTGGTTGATTTCTTTTATAAAGTTGGGGTTTATTTCCCAATCAGGATCTTCCATCCATGCAATATGAATACTATCCGTAGGGTGACCTATAAATAAAAATTCCATAGATGAACGGATATCAATTAACCGTGCTTCAGGATTTTCTTTTAGAAAGACCCATGTATCAAGTGAGCTTAAATGACCGAGTTGGTCGCTATTGTCTGTTGTGTTTTCTGTTGTTGTTTTAGTAGTCATATACAAATTGTAGTGCGGATTTGATGAAAATGATTACTTTTTTTCAATATATAATATAAATTTTTAAGAGCCTGATTTGATGGCGAAAAGCATAAACAGTGTTTTTTGAAATGGGTTCTCATTGTTGTCTGAAACGATAAGATATTGATTGTCTTTAAAGTGTGTAAGCCCTTCAAAGTTATCTAAAAGCCATCCGTCTGCACCATTAAAATTAGCGATAGTTTCAGTCTGGCATAGATTTTCATTATCGCAATTTTCTAATTTTATTCGGCGAAGTTTTATATTAATAGGGATAAAAGGATTCCTATAAGCACGTTCAAGCACGAGCACATCACCGTTGGGTAAAACCTCTAAACCAGTTACAGAGCTGTTTTTTTCTTTTGAGGCAGGGAAGTTCCATTGTTTTCCTGTACTTGAATAAATAGTTTGTTGCGTTATTGGATGGCTACTTAAAGGGTATTCCGATGCTGTTATAATGCCGTACTTAGGGTGGACAGCAACACTCTCCAGAGCTTTATTCTTATGTCGAAAGTATTTCTTTTTATGGAGGTATTTTGGTGTTTGAACACTTGAAAGCATTTTTCCATTTGGCGAGTAACGCGAAATACGAGGTTTATTCTCAAAAGAAATAACGAGTACAGAATCTTCCTTTTCCCCATTGCTATTATTAATAATGGATAAGCCTTCAGAGTCACTATATTTTCCAGAAAGTGGTAAGCCATTAGCATCTTTCAATTGGGTCGCAAAGACAACCTCCATGTCGCTCAGTTTGTTATTTATTAGTGTGGGTTTTAAGTGATAAAGAAACCCCTCATCTGATACCGCATAAAATAGTTGCTCATCGTTATCCCATGCAATACCAGAAAGCTCATATACTGGAATGGAATTGTACTTAAATGATTTTAAAGCAACGCTACCCAATAACTGTATTTGCATGTACTCAATATTGGCTCTATCGGGAGATATAGGGTAGTTGTAGGCATTATATTGCGTGTTAGTCGTAGACTCCTCGCTAGGCAATACCGTCTTCGCTTGTAGTGAAGCATATGGGGATAGTGATAATAATGGACAATAAAAAAGCCCGTGAATGATTAAGTTCAAGGACTTTTTTATTGATGCTTGTAATGATAGGTTCATGTTACAAAGTCTATCATTCTTAGTTTAAGCTAGCAGTAGTAAGTTGCCCGTGTAGTAATATTTTCCCTGATGGTTTTACAATTTTATTATCATTTATATGTTCAATACTTATTGCAAGAAAGCCTACATCTTTCATGTTCTGCCATTCTTTTTTACTGATCTTGATATTGGTTTTACCTGATTCTGAAATAGTGCCCATTTTCATTGGTATGCCACCATCTTTTGGGTGGCACCAAAGTGTTAATTCCATATTGTCAGGAACATTTACTTTTTTCATGATATCCACAGTCAATGTCATATCTGATTTTTTGATTTTGGTCATTGCCATTGCTACATTTGAATCAGATTCAAGTATCGCAGCATAAGATGTTGGAGTAACCGTCATTGGGTTTAGTAATAAGACAGCAGAAACCACTATAGCCATCGCAGCTAAGCCAAAACCTTGCTTGAAGAAGCTCGTTTTCCACCAAGAAGTCTTTTTTTCTTGAGGTGCAGATGCTTTTATGTGAGATTCAATGCCAGCCCATACTTGGTTCGAAGGTTTTGCATCAGGTAAAAGTTCAACTAGCGTTGCAAATTTGTTTTCATAGGCATCGACTACTGCACGCAAATAGAAGTGTGTCTCCATCAATGTTTCAAAGCGTTTTTTGGCTCGCCCTTGCATTGACCCAGCAGCATACTCAATCGCGAGCTGTTCGAATAGCTCGGGGTTTTGGTAGCGTTTGGTACTGTTGTTAGCACGGTTATTTACGTTAGACATGGTCGTATATCCTCTAAGCCTCTTCTAATCCAAGCTTTAATTGTTCCCAGAGGCCTGCCCATTTTGTTGGCTAGCTCCTGATGTGTGTGTCCGTAGTAATAGGACAATAAAATACATTCTTTTTGGTCAGGTTTTAATGTATCCAGACAGGCCATCAACCCTTTTACATCCTGACTCAAATCTTCCATATTGTCGGGCTGTAAATCTGCCGAGGCAAATTCCAAACCTTCGTACTGGATTTCAGTTTCAGCAGCTTTTGTTTTCAAGCTACGAAGTTTATCTAATCCTTTGTTGCGTATTACTGTGGACATCCACGTTAGTGCTCTACCTTTACCGGGGGTAAAAGTGTCAGCTTTTTCCCAGACTTTGATAAAACCTTCTTGTAATACATCTTCAGCTAGCGCTTCTGTGCGCATTAAGCGTAGGCAGAGGCTCATGAGTTTTGGAGATGTTTCCTCATAGAGCTTCTTAAACGCTAGCTGGTCTCCCGTTGCAGTTTTCTGCAACAATTCAGCGTAAATATCTTCCATCATCGTTTCTTCTTTTAGTAATGATTCAATTAATTGTTCGTTGTTGATCTTATATACGCCATCTATTTATTTTAGATGCAAAAAAGGCTCCTTAAAGGAGCCTTTTTGATTAATGGCGCTTTATTTAGATATAAACGCCTCAGGGGTTCAGTTTTTCTTTAGAGCGAAGTGCTGGAGGAAAAGATGAATTCTCTATAGTGTTTATTCGCCTTCTTTTACTTCCTTCATGCTCAAACGCATACGACCTTGTCTATCGATCTCAAGAAGCTTAACACGCACTTCATCGCCTTCTTTTAGGTGATCGCCAACTTTCTCAACACGCTCATCACTTATTTGTGAAATATGAACCAAGCCATCTTTGCCAGGAAGAATGGTTACAAATGCGCCAAACTCCATGATTTTTGCAACTTTACCGTTGTAGATTGTACCTACTTCAGCTTCAGCAGTGATGTCTTCGATCATCTTTTTCGCTGCATTTGCCGCTTTTCCGTCAACGGCAGAAATCTTGATAGCACCTGTATCGTCAATATCAACCTGCGCGCCTGTTGCATCAGCAATACCACGAATTGTTTCGCCACCTTTACCGATAACTTCACGAATCTTATCAGGGTTGATTTTCATCGTAACGTAACGTGGTGCAAAGTCAGAAACTTCTGTACGAGACTCTGAAATTACTTTATTCATTTCATCAAGGATATGTAAACGAGCAGTTTGAGCCTGTTCTAGTGCTTGCTCCATGATCTCTTTCGTGATGCCTTGGATTTTGATGTCCATTTGAAGCGCGTTGATACCGTCTTTAGTTCCAGCCACTTTAAAGTCCATATCGCCTAGATGATCTTCGTCGCCCAAGATGTCTGTTAATACCGCGAAATCATCGCCTTCTTTAACCAAGCCCATCGCTATACCAGCGACGGGTGCTTTGATTGGAACACCTGCATCCATTAATGAAAGGGATGTACCACAAACAGAAGCCATTGAACTTGAGCCGTTTGATTCTGTAATTTCAGAAACAACACGAACAGTGTATGGAAATGATTCTTGGTCTGGCATAACAGCAAGAACACCACGCTTAGCTAAACGACCATGACCAATCTCACGACGACCTGGGCTACCTGTACGACCTGTCTCACCAACAGAGTAAGGAGGGAAGTTGTAGTGTAGTAAGAATGGGTCTTTATAAGAGCCTTGTAGCGCATCAATAATTTGTGCATCACGCTGTGTACCAAGTGTAGTAACAACTAATGCCTGGGTCTCGCCACGTGTAAATAGCGCAGAACCATGAGTACGAGGAAGGACGCCAACGCGAGATGCAATCGCACGAACTGTTTGGTTGTCACGGCCATCAATACGAGGTTCACCAGCAATAATGCGGCTACGAACGATGTTGCTTTCTAAATCTTTGAATGCGCCAGAAACGTCGCCAGCATCAGCAGAGCCTTCTTCATTTGCAACCAAAGCTTCCATAAGTTTTGATTTTGCCGCTGCAACTTTGTCTTGACGATCCATTTTATCTGCTGTTGAAAAAGCATCTTTAAGATCAGCTTCACAAATATCTGCTACTTGTTTCGCTAGTGCAACGTCTTTTTCAGGAGCAGTCCAGTCCCAAGTTTCATTTCCAACTTCTTTAGCAAAATCATTGATAGCTGAAATGGCAACTTGCATTTCATCATGACCATAAACAACTGCGCCAAGCATGATTTCTTCAGAAAGTTCCTTTGCTTCTGACTCAACCATTAATACAGCATCAGATGTACCTGCAACCATAAGATCAAGATCAGAATCTTTCATTTGTGAAACACTTGGGTTAAGGATGTAATTACCATCTTTATAACCAACTGATGCAGCGCCGATAGGGCCAGCAAAAGGAATGCCAGAAGCTGCAAGAGCCGCCGATGTTCCAAGCATTGCTGGGATATCAGGAAGCACTTCAGGGTTTAAAGATACAACATAAATTATAACCTGCACTTCATTCATGTAGCCTTCTGGGAATAAAGGGCGAATAGGACGATCAATCAAACGAGCAAGAAGAGTCTCGCCTTCACTTGGGCGTGCTTCACGGCGGAAGAACCCACCAGGGATTTTACCTGCTGCGTAAGTTTTCTCTTGGTAGTTCACGGTTAGAGGGAAAAAATCTTGTCCTGGTTTGGCTTCTTTTCTGCCAACAACCGATACAAATACGACTGTTCCATCCATGTCAACCTTAACGGCTGCGTGTGCTTGGCGAGCGATTTCGCCCATTTCGAGTTCAACAGTGTTATCACCGTATTGAAACGTTGTAGTTACAACATCAAACATATTCTATATTCCTTTGTGTATTTCTTTAATTTTATTAAATAGTATTATCACGAAGGATGTTTATAGAAGTCTTATCGAATAAGAATAAGGCTTATATAAACAACCTAATACGTGATATGGATATACGAAAACACCGCACAAGTGCGGTGTTTTCAAAGTAATCTAACGACGTAACTCTAGACGCTTGATTAAGTCTTGATAGCGAGTTAATTCAGTACGCTTTAAGTAGTCAAGAAGCTTGCGGCGCTGGTTAACCATTCTCAATAAACCACGGCGTGAGTGGTGATCGTGAATGTGAGTTTTAAAATGCTCCGTAAGATGCTTGATGTTCGCTGTTAATAGCGCAACCTGCACCTCCGAAGACCCGGTGTCAGTGTCTGACAAGCGATATTCTGCTACGATTTTCGCTTTAGTTTCTGCGTTCAGAGACATAGTTCCTAAGTTCCAGATAAGTACCTAACAGTTGCAATGTATTGTTACAGGGCAAAAGTAGATTGGGTTGATAAAGTAATCACAAAATATGACTACGAGTAAAAAGGCGCGCATTGTATCATGCTAGATAGTTATATGGCATTAGCTTTTGCGATTTTGGGGGTAAATATAAGTATTTTTTACCATCAGTCCAGTTTTTCAATGTTTTTCGCATTTTGGCTATGCTCTAACTTTATTTTTATAATCCATCCATTTAAACTAATAACGATATGCTGGTTAGAAATATGTCTTCATACAGGTGGTTAAAGGGTGTGTTTAGGTGGATTGAAGGAATATGTTATTTAAGAGTAACGTACAAATCATCGAAAAAAGGGGGGGGTGGTATTGAAAATAGGCTTAATATGAGAAAAGTCAGTTAGTTTTCATCATTCTCTTTGGCGCAAGCAAGCTATTACCTTGCTTATCTTGAGAGTATCGACCAATTCCAATGAATTCTCCATCTGCGAGATACATCT